>JAFAOB010000027.1 GCA_019238055.1 Alphaproteobacteria bacterium | reverse complement strand
ATCGCCGCGGTCCGCCGTGCCCTGTGGTGCCCTCCGGATTTATCGATGTCTCGTCGGGGCACAGAGACCGTCGAAATCCCAGCCGCCCTACTGCAAAGGCTTACGGACGCCCTCTGTCACGCGGCCTGAATCGCGGAAAGTCGAGCTGAACCTACGCCAAATCAGCCGGCAATATCTGTAGGGGATGATGAATGAAAATCGGCAACAGAGCACATAAACAGCTCGATCACTTCTGGCCTACCGCTAGAGGCTTCTTCGGACTATGGGCTATCTGCGTCATTATAATCTCATTGATAACAAACGCATCAGCAGATAATCCACTCACCCCACCCGTTGCTGTTACTCGAAGTGGGCTGGTAGTAGGCTCAACAACGCCCGACGGTGTCAGCGAATTTCTTGGGATTCCGTACGCGGCTCCGCCGATCGGGGCATCGCGCTGGACGCCACCGAAGCCTTACGGCTTATTTCCAGGATTCCAATGGCAGGCGACGCAGTTTGGCAGCGAGTGCACCCAGCCCGGAAGGATAGGCAGCGAGGATTGCCTGTTCCTGAATGTCTATACACCTGCAAGCCGCCCTCGCGCGAACGAGGCGAGCCTCCGTGGAGGCTTGCCGGTGATGTTTTGGATCCATGGGGGTAGTTTGATCAGGGGCGGCAGCAATCCTTACGATCCGACGCGATTGGCACGAAACGGAGTGATCGTCGTCACGATCAATTATCGCCTCGGTTATTTGGGGTTCTTTGCGCACCCAGCGATCGATGCCGAAGACCATTTGAGTGGCAATTACGGGCTTATGGACCAGCAACTTGCGCTCAAGTGGGTTCGCGATAACATTGCAGGGTTTGGCGGCAACCCAGATCGAATAACAATATTCGGCCAATCCGCCGGCGGACAAAGTGTTTATGCTCAGCTAGCATCTCCTCTCGCAGAAGGTCTATTCCGGCGAGCGATAGCCGAGAGCGGCTCATATGTGAGTTTTCAAGATTATTTTAATTTTATTGTTCCGCTCACCACCGCCGAAACAACTGGAACCATGGGGGTACCATCGGGCACGGCGGTTTCGGATGCAGTCGGCTGTACCAGTCAGACGGCCTCATGCTTGCGGGCGGTGTCCGCCTCGGCATTCATAGCAATAGAGCCGGCGACCCTCTATCCGTTCATCGATGACGCGTTGCTCCCGCAATCGCTAGGCGCTGCGTTTAGTAGCGGCCAATTCAATCGGGTGCCGGTGCTGACCGGTACCAATCACGATGAATGGCGGTATTTTGTGGCCCTGCAGTATGACCTTGTGGGAAACCCGATACTGACCGCGGCACAGTACGCGACCGCAACTGCGGCATTATGGGGCACAGCGCTGCAATCGACGGTGCTTGCGCTCTATCCATATGCCAATTATCCGACAGGCGGTGAAGCATTAGGTGCATCCGGCACCGACGGGATCTTCAGCTGTCCCGCACGCAACGCAATCCGATCCTTGTCGAATTTTGTGACCACCTATGCCTATGAATTTAACGACGAGAACGCGCCCCCGCCGCAATCTGCGTTTGGCGGTTCGTTGACGTTTCCGTTGGGGGCATATCATATAAGCGAGCTTCAATACTTGTTCACTGAGACCAGTTTTTTCGGCCTGCCGACAGCCCCGCTTTCACCGTCCCAACAGCAGCTTTCCGACGCGATGATCAGTTATTGGACGCAGTTTGCGAAGACCGGAAACCCGAACTCGTCAGAACAACCGGCTTGGTTGCCCTACAGCACGACAACCGACAATTTCCAATCACTGATGTCTCCAACGCCCGCCCCCGAGTCCAGCTTTGACGCGGACCATCGCTGCTCGACATTCTGGAACACGTTCTAATCTAATGATACGGCAGCCAAGTGTACCTGACGACCCGCGAAGCTTTGTCCCGGCAACGAACCGACGAGGCAACGACCTTTTGCCAGGGCCTATATCATACGGCGCTGCGCCTTTGGTGCCCGCTCCGCCGGTTACCTACATTCTTCGCTGAAATAGGATCGTGCACGTTCGAAAATTAAGATATTTGCAACGGCGATTTGAGACCGAAAATTGAGGGATTTTGAGAGGCGCTGCGAGGTCTCGAATGTTGCGCCTCGAAAGCCCGCCATCGACCCATAAGAGCCATTCCTGGCCCATGCCTGTGTATGGTCGGGCCGTCAGGGAGCGGGCATTCGTGCTGGATTTCGGCACATGCCAGTCGCAGGCTCACGCCAGCTCGTCGAGCAGCGCTTTTGCGTCTTTGAGATCGGACATATCGAAGCCTTCGATGAACCAGCCGTAGACCGGCGCGAGCAGGTCGCGGCCTACGGCTCGGCGGCCCTGGTCGTGGCGGAGCCGGGCGAGGCTCGCGGCGGCGCGCAATTCCCAGAGCTTGGCTTCCTGCTCTGTGGCAATGCCTAGGGCTTTGCAATACAGTTCCTCGGCAGTCTTGTCATGCCCTTGCCGCAGTAGCAATTGGCCTTTGTGCCGATAGAGCTCCGCCTCCACCCAGCGTTCTCCTGTCCTTTCACCGATCTGCAGTGCCTCGTCCACCAAAGTCAAAGCCTCTTCTACTTGCTCAGCGATCTCACAGGCCCTCGCTAGAAGGGCGATATGATAGGTCATCCATACCTCAGCGCCATTGGTGCGATAAGCGGTCAAACCACTGCGAAGGAGCGAGATGCCCTCGTGAACATCGCCGTTCTTGACCTTGACCCACCCGCGATAAATCGATCCCTGTGCACCCCAATGGGCGAAGCCCCGCTCGGTCGCGATCGCCACTAATTCGTCTGCCCGTTCACCCAGGCCTGCATTATCATCAATGAGCGAATGCAACCTCGCGGCGTAGACTAGACTTGCAGATAGAGACGGGAGATGAGCTAACCTCCGCGCCGCCACGATTGCTGCGTTGCTCCGTGTCAATGCTGTTTCGGGAAACCCAAGACAAGCGAGAACATTCCCCAAATACGCCTGTGATGCCACCTCGAATTGAACTACAATCTTCTGTACGAGAGAGCGATCGGACATTGAATTATAAAGCGCGACCGCCTGTTCCAAGTGCGATCGAGATAACGCAAACCCGCCCGTAACTGTCAGGTGTCGACCGGAAGAAAGATGACCTAAAACGAGACCGGCGGCATCGTTTATGGATCTGCTCAGACTTACCAGGTCCTCATCGAGGCGTAGCCCCATCTTCAACTCGCCCCTGACTGCGTGATAAAGGGATTGCCCATACGGGATTTGGAGGAACTCTGACGGGGAACCCAGCTGCTCCCATAGTTCTCGGGCCCGGGCATAGGCCTGACCTGTTTCCGGCGCCGCATAGCCTTTGACCGCCTGCAAGACCGCACAGAGCGCACTACGGAGTTCAAGTTCCTGTCGTTGTCGCGCAGGCGCGTCGGGCAATTGCGCCAACTGGTCCAGAGCCTTTTGGAATTGCTCCGCCGCCTCTGCCATTGCCGAGCGGCCGGCGGACCTCCGACCGGCCTTGCCCCAATAGGCGACGGATTTTTCGATCAGCCCAGCCTCCGCACAATGCTGTGCAAGGAGTTCGGGCTGGCTTTCCACGATCTCAGGGGATTGGGTTTCAAGCGCTCCAGCAATTTGCGCGTGCATCTGCTGCCGAGTACTCCGCAGTAGGCTGCTGTAGGCCGCGTCTTGCACCAGTGCATGCTTAAAGGCATAAACCGAGTCAGGAGGTGCGCCACGCTGGAAAACCAACTCGGAAGCGACGAGGCGTGCGAGAGCGGCTTGCAACTCACCCTCAGGAAGATCCGAGACCGTACGCAGCAGCGAGTAGGGAAACTCGCGTCCGATCGCCGCGCCGATCTGCGCCACTAGCCGCACCGATGCCAGGCGGTCGAGCCGCGCCATTAGCGAATCGTGCAACGTCGTGGGGATCGCGAATGGCGGCAATGCCCCATCGAGCACGTAGCGATCCGCCTCCTCGCGCAGCAGGCCACTCTCCAAGACGCTCTTGGTCAATTCTTCGACAAACAGCGGCACGCCATCGGCACGCTCTACGATCTGGTAGGTGACCTCATCGGGCAGCTCCTTGCCGCCAACGATCTGGTCGATCAAAACGGTCCGGTCGTGCCGGTCCAGCCGATTGAGCGCCAGCATCGTCACCTGCGGCTGGCCGGTCCAGGGCGGTTGGAACTCCGGACGGAACGTCACGATCAATAGCACCGGTAAATTTCGGACACGCTCGACGGTGAGATCGAGCAGCTCGCGCGAGGTTGGGTCGATCCAATGCGCGTCCTCAAAGACCATGAGCACCGGTTGCTGGCGTGCCAACCCCTCGAGCTGCCGGATCAGCGCCTCCAATGTCCGCTCCTTCTTGCGCTGCGGACTGAGATTCGGCAGTGGACAGCGCTCCGCACATGGCACGCATAGCAAATCCGCCAAGAGTGCCACATCCCCATCCGCCGGCGCGGCACGAGCCAATACGGCTTCTAGCTTCTCCAGCCTGGCCGCGGGTGAGTCATCGTGCGCGAACTCAGCCGCCCGCTCAAGCTGGTCGATGAACGGGAATAGCGCGCTATCCCGGTGATAGAGCGAGCAGAAATAGCGCAGGCGGATATGCGGCTCGGCCTGGAGCCGCTCCTGCAATGCCGTGGTGGTGCGCGACTTGCCGATGCCGGGTTCGCCGGAGATCAGCACGACCTGGCCGTCGCCGGTCTTGGCGCGCGTCCAGCGCCGCAGGAGCAGCTCGATCTCCTCGTCGCGGCCGATCAATGGGCTCAACGCCGATCCGCGCAACGCTTCGAAGCGGCTCGCGATGACGCTCGGACGCAGCACCTGCCATGCTGGCACCGGCACAGTGAAGCCCTTCAGCTCGACAGCGCTAAGATCACGGTACTCAAAGAGATCGCCGACAAGCCGGCGGGTGCTCGCGGCGATGACGACCATGTCCGGCTCGGCCAGGGCTTGCAGCCGGGCAGCGAGGTTCGGCGTTTCACCAAAGACGTCGTGTTCCACGACCTCGCCGCCGACGACAACTAGACCGGTGGCGATCCCGACACGCGCGTGAAGCGCTTCGGCGAGGTTCAGCCGCGACACTCGATCGATCACCGCCAACCCACAGCGAGTGGCGCGCTCGGCGTCGTCCTCATGCGCCTGCGGATACCCGAAATAAATCAACACGCCATCGCCCATATACCGCGCGACATACCCACTGAAACCCTCGACCGTCTCGGCGACGCAGCGGTGATAGGCACCGATGATCCCGCGCAGATCCTCGGGATCGAGCCGTGCCGAAAGCGCTGTTGAGCCGACGAGATCGCAGAACATTACTGTCAGCTGCCGGCGTTCGGCACCGGCAAGTGCCGCAGCATCGCGGGACGCCGCTGTCCCGGTGGCAGGCGCCTCAGCGTCGAGCGCGGCAATGGCGTCGAGGAGCTTACGGCGGTGGCCTCCGAGCACCACGCCGAGATCCTTGAGATCTTCTGCTGTCAGCTTCGGCAGCGTTTCCCAATCGATCTCATTGTCGTGGAAGGCCGGCACATAACGTGCGAGGCCTAAACCCTGTAGCCACGCCGCAACGTCCATGCAGTGAATCCTCGGCTCCGAGGAGCGGCAACTCCCGTTAGATGAAAATATCCCCCTGGCTTTCAAGCTGCTAGCGGAAGCGCTGAAATACGCGCCGCGTCGGGTGTCACAGCTCCAGGCCGCGAATGACTGCTTTCAATCCTGGGCATCGCATTCCGATCAAATCGGGAATGTCGCGTTTCCACCCATTGCCGGCCCCGGAGTTGCAGAAATTAAGAGTTTCGACAAAAGTTAACACTCTTGCGAAATCAAGGGGTTGCAGACTATCATAAGATATGACCGGAACTCATTTGCAAGAACGGCTCATCGGCTATGCTCGCGTCAGCACTTTTGGGCAGACTCTCGACAGCCAGCTTGAGCAGTTGCGTGAGGCCGGATGCAGCCGCCGGAACATCTACAAGGAGAAGGTCACGGGCGCGCGGCCCGACCGGCGTGAGCTTCTGCGGATGCTCGAACGGCTCGACCCCGGCGACGTGGTAACGATGA
>JAFAOB010000011.1 GCA_019238055.1 Alphaproteobacteria bacterium | reverse complement strand
GCGCCTCGGCATTCCGCATTATGTGCTCGACTACGAGAGCCGATTTCGGCGAGAGGTCATCGAGGATTTTGCAGAGGCCTACCGCCGCGGCGAGACGCCGGTGCCGTGCATACGCTGCAACCAGCGGATCAAGTTTCGCGATCTGCTACTGACTGCCCGCGATCTCGGCGCATCGGCGCTCGCCACCGGTCATTACGTGCGCCGGATAGCAGGCCCGGACGGGCCCGAATTGCACCGGGCTTATGACGCGACGCGCGACCAAAGCTACTTTTTGTTTGCGACGACGCGCGGCGAACTCGATTTTCTGCGCTTCCCGTTGGGCGGCCTCGCCAAAGAAGAGACCCGCGCGCTGGCTCGCCATTTTGGCCTCATCGTAGCCGACAAGCCGGACAGCCAGGATATCTGTTTTGTACCGCAAGGCTCCTATGCGAGCCTTGTTGCACGGCTGCAGCCGGAGGCCGCCATCCCCGGCGACATTGTTGACCGCGATGGTCGTGTCCTCGGCCGTCATTCCGGTATTGCCCACTTCACGGTCGGCCAGCGCAAGGGTTTGGGGATTGCCGCGGTTGAGCCCTTGCATGTGCTCGCGATTGAACCTGAAACCCGTCGCGTTGTCGTCGGTCCGCGCGCAGCCTTGGTCGAGACTCGCGTATCAATTGGCGAGTTGAACTGGTTAGCCGGTGATCCGCCGGCTGTCGATGGCACGCGAGTTCAGGTCAAGCTGCGTTCGTCGCAGCCGCCGGTAACGGCGACGCTCTATCCGAGCGGCGCAGGTGAAGCCGAGCTTGTCCTTGATGCTGGAGCGCAAGGTGTCGCACCCGGTCAGGCTGCGGTCCTCTATGATCGCGAGCGCGTGCTCGGGGGTGGTTGGATCCGGCGGCGCGCCGCTTGACCGCCGCGCTTATGTGACCGGCTTGAGGCGGCCGTCCTCGAGCAAAACGATACGGTCGAGGCGGCGCGCCAGTTCGAGATTGTGGGTCGCGATCAGGGCCGCGAGCCGGGTTCGCCGAACCAGGTCAACAAGCGTATTGATGACGCCCTCGCCGGTGGCGTGGTCGAGATTGCCGGTCGGCTCGTCGCCGAGCAGCACCTTCGGATCATTGGCGAGCGCGCGGACAATCGCGACGCGCTGCTGCTCGCCGCCCGACAGGCGGGCCGGCCTGTGGCTGGCGCGGGCCGCCAGCCCCACCCCGGCCAACAAGAACGCCGCCTTGTCGCGCGCGCGGGCGCGGCCGATACCAGCAATCATCTGCGGCAGCATGGCGTTTTCGAGCGCCGAAAACTCTGGCAACAGGTGATGGAACTGGTAGACAAAGCCCAATTCGGCGCGGCGCATCAGTGTTCGCCGCTCGTCCGACAGGCCGCTGCAATCCTCCCCGCCGATCAGCACCTGCCCGCCATCGGGGTGCTCGAGCAGCCCCGCGACATGCAGCAAGGTCGATTTGCCGGCGCCCGATGGGCCGACCAGGGCCACGATTTCACCGGGATTGAGGACCAAGTCGACCCCGTTCAGGACGACAATCTCGACGCCGCCGCTCCTGAAGATGCGGCGCACTCCGCGCAACTCCAGCGCCGGCGATGGCGCGCTGATTGCGGCCGGGTTGTCCCCATCGCATGCCGCCTCTTCCGCTTCTCCCGTCCCCGGGGATAGGGTTGAGGTGAGGTATTGTCGGCGCTGTCTGAAAGGCACGATCACTCGTAACGCAGTGCTTCGACCGGGTCGAGCCGCGCCGCTCGCCATGACGGATAAAGGGTCGCGAGAAACGACAGCGCCAAAGCCATCGCAACGACCGCGCCGACCTCGTTCCAATCGATACGCGCGGGTATCCGCGTAAAGAAATAGATCTCGGCCGAAAACAGATCGACCCCGACGATATTCTGTACAAATTCGCGGATCGCTTCGATGTTGCGAGTAAAGGCGACCCCAAGTGCCAAGCCTGCGAGGGTACCGACAATGCCGATGCTGGCGCCGGACAGCATGAAGATGCGCAATACCATGCCGCGTGAGGCGCCCATCGTGCGCAGAATTGCGATGTCGCGGCCTTTGTCTTTCACCATCATGATCATGCTTGAGATGATGTTGAAGGCGGCGACAACGATGATCAAGGTTAGGATCAGGAACATGACATTGCGTTCGATCTCGACGGCATTGAACAGACTCGAATTGGCCTGCTGCCAGTCGACAACCCGGACACGGTTGTCAAAGGCCGCCGCGATCGCCCGAGTCTGCCGCGACACCTGCTCGGGATCGGTGACGAATACTTGAAGATAGCTGGCGCCATTCGGCACGCGGAAAAAAATCTGCGCCGCATCAAACGGCACATAGATGAAGCTGTTGTCGTATTCGTACATGCCGACATCAAAGAGCGCCACGATGTGGTAAGTCTTTAGCCGCGGCATCGTCCCGAAAACGGTCGCGGTTCCTTGTGGTGAAATCAGCGTTACGCTTCCCCCGACCCCGACTCCGAGCCGCAGCGCCAAGCGATAGCCGATGGCGACGCCATCGTCGCCAAAATCGGCGAGCGATCCGCCAATGATATGCCCGGAGACGAGATGCAATCCGCGCAAATCCGCGGGCCGGATGCCGCGAACCAAAGCGCCCGAAGCGCCGCGGTCGGTGGTTGCCATGACCTGACCTTCGACGATCGGGATTGCCGCGGTAACACCACGAACCTGCTCAACCTTTTTCGCTGCCGCGGCATAGTCCGTGAGCGGGCCGGCGGCGGCATAAACGCCGAGATCGCCGTTTAACCCGAGAATGCGGCCAAGCAGGTCAGCCCTAAAGCCGTTCATCACCGACATGACAATGATCAAGGTGGCGACGCCGAGGGCGATCCCAAGCAGCGAGAAGATCGCGATGACCGAGACGAAGCCTTCTTGCCGCCGCGCCCGCAGATAGCGAAACGCGACCATCCGCTCGAATGTGTTGAAGATCACGCTTCCGCTCGTCGCTCCGTGGACCGCCCCTCACCCTCCCGCTATGCGGGCCCCTCCCTCTCCCCGCTCGCGGGGAGAGGGAGGGGGTGAGGGGCGGCAAGGTGCGCCAGCGCCGCGTCGATGCCGAGATCCTGCCGCTCGCCCGAGCGCCGGTTCTTGACCTCGACCGTGCCGGCGGCGAGGCCGCGCGGGCCGATCACGATCTGCTTGGGCAGGCCGATCAGATCCATCGTCGCGAATTTGGCGCCCGGCGACTCGTCGCGGTCATCGTACAGAACCTCGACCCCGGCATTCCGTAATTTGCCATAGAGTTCGTCGGCAGCGGTGCGGCAGCGAGCATCGGCAGCGCGCAGATTGATCAGACCGACCCGGAACGGCGCGACGCTCTTCGGCCAGATGATGCCAGCCGCGTCGTGATTGGCTTCGATCAACGCCCCGACCAGGCGTGACACGCCAATGCCGTACGAACCCATTTCGAGGGCCACCGACTCGCCATCCGGGCCGGCGACGACAGCGCCCATCGGACGCGAATATTTGTCGCCGAAATAGAAGACTTGTCCGACCTCGATGCCGCGTCGGCTAACGATTTTGTTGCCGTATTTCGCCGCCGTCTGCGGATCATGCACGTCGTCGGTCGCGGCATAAATCGCCGTATAATGATCTACGACCTGCTGCAACGCCGGCGCCTCCCAGCTCGCGATATCGAAACCCTGCCAATCGGTTTCAAGGAAATCGGTGTGAACATGCACGTCGCTTTCGCCGGTATCCGCTAGGATGATGAATTCGTGGCTGAGATCGCCGCCGATCGGCCCGGTATCGGCGCGCATCGGGATCGCCTTCAGCCCCATGCGGGCAAAGGTCCGCAGATAGGCGACGAACATCTTGTTGTAGGAGTGCCGGGCGCCGGCCGCGTCGAGATCGAAGCTGTAGGCGTCCTTCATCAGAAACTCGCGCCCGCGCATGACGCCAAAGCGCGGCCTGACCTCGTCGCGAAATTTCCATTGGATGTGGTAGAGCAGTTTTGGCAGATCGCGGTAGCTCTGGATCGAGGCCCGCACGATCTCGGTTATTTGCTCTTCATTGGTCGGGCCATACAGCATCTCGCGATCATGCCGGTCGCGGATGCGCAGCATCTCCTTGCCGTAATCATCATAGCGGCCGCTCTCGCGCCACAATTCGGCCGGCTGGATCGTCGGCATCAGGATTTCCTGGGCGCCGGCGCGGTCCTGCTCCTCACGCACAATGCGCTCGACATTCTTCAAGACGCGCAGACCGAGCGGCAGCCAGGAATAAATGCCGGCGCTCGATTGCCGGATCATGCCGGCGCGCAGCATCAGCCGGTGCGAGACGATCTGCGCCTCGCTCGGATTCTCGCGCAGCAAGGGCAAAAAATACTCGGAAAGACGCATTTTACCTCACTTGGCGTCGGTTCAATCTAGGGAACTCGGTCTAATGTGTCCACCTAGCGACCTTCAAATGCCGCAGGCGAAACGGTTCCGGGCCAATCGGGAGCAGTGACAGATTGTCGATATTGGGATGAGATTCGGAGTGACGATCCGCCGCAGGAATGCCATAATCAATTGTCCGTGAACGCAGAGATGCGCGCGGGCCCGGGTTTAGGGAGGAGCGGGCGCCGCCGCAGCGGCAAGCTCGCGGCGGCGCCGCCGACTGGGCGCACATAAGGGCACCAAAAGGCAGGATCTCGGTCCTGCCTTTTTCATTCCGAAACATCTCCCGGTAATCTGATTATGCTGATATCTGACGCGCTCGCGGGTTTAAGCATGACCGAACCGCAGCGGAGAGCGCAGATGGCCGTCAGTCGTGG
>JAFAOB010000006.1 GCA_019238055.1 Alphaproteobacteria bacterium | reverse complement strand
GCCGGGATCAAGGTATCAGACGAGGAACTCGCCGAACTGGCCATCAAACGCGACGAGTTTCACGGCGAGTGGAACTACCGATTGCGGCCACGCGAGCCATCGGCCATTATGTGAAGTGTTCAAGTTATTTTTGCTAGAATCCTTACTGATGCCCTTCAGGCATTCAGCGCCGGATCGCCTTGCTGTGCCAAACCGTTGGCGAAGTCAGATCTTGCGCAAAACCAGCTCACGGCACTCCTATGTCAGTGGGCTTCTCCATACAAGGATATGACAAGCGGCTCTGACGACCTTTCGCCTGCCCGTATCAACGGCCAAGGCGTGAAACGAGGTTTTTCCTGGCGACAGCTGGCGCTCGCGGCCGGGCCGGGATTGATTGCCATGCTTGCCGACACCGACGCGGGCAGCGTCACCACGGTAGCTCAGAGCGGGGCGCAGTGGGGCTATCATTTGCTTCTTCCGAACCTGCTGCTGATTCCGTTTATGTTCGTGGCCCAGGAATTGGCGCTGCGGCTCGGGCTCGGCACGCGGCGTGGCTTGGCCGAGCTGGTCTTGCAGCGCTTTGGCTGGATAATGGCAGTCTTGCTGCTAGGCATACTTGGGCTCAGTTGTTCGGGAGCTTTGGTCAGCCAATTGAGCGGCCTCGCGGGCGCGGGACAGGCCCTTGGTGTGCCGGTTTGGGTCACCATGACTGCGACGATCAGCGGTCTGATCATCATCCTATTCACCGGGTCTTACCGATCGGTTCAGCGAGTCGCGCTGTTGGTCGGACTGTTTGAACTCGCCTTTTTGGTGATGGCGTGGCGGGCAGCCCCAGGCCTCGCACCGATCGTGCAACAGGCGACCCACCTCCCGTTATACGATCACGACTATCTCTACCTGCTCGCGGCAAATCTCGGCACCAGCATCATTCCATGGACACTGATGTATCAGCAGTCAGCGAGCGTCGATAAGGGACTTGGTCCCGGCCAAGTCCGGAGCGCTCGGCTGGAAACCTTGATCGGCGTAATCCTGTGCCAGACCATCACCTCAGCGCTGCTGATCGCCGCCGCCGCAATGCTCGGCAAAGGCCAGCCTCTCAACACCGTGGCCGAGATCGAGACCGCGTTTACCGCGACCTTGGGTGCCGCGACCGGCCACGTAATCTTTGTCCTTGGGCTTTCGGGCAGTGCGCTGGTGGCCACGATTGTGGTGTGTCTCACCCTAGCCTGGACTGTCGGTGATGTGCTCGGGGTCCGTCATTCGCTCGAACACCGGCCGAAGGACGCACCCTGGTTTTACGGCTCGCTAACCCTGATGCTGGCTGCAGGCGGGGCATTGGTCGCCTCGGGTGTGAATCTGGTCCAGCTGTCGGTCGCCGCCGGCGTGCTGAACGCGTTGTTGTTGCCGGTCGTGCTCGGTTTCCTTTATCTCCTCGCCCGTTCGGTTCTGCCCGATTCTTTGCGTCTTAAGGGGATTTATGCGGCGGTGGCCGCGGTTGCTTTCTTGGTTGCGGGAGCGGTTGGGATCTACGCTGGGGCAGCAGGCCTTGTCTGACGCGCCAGCGTCTGAAGACCCGCTTGGATACAGCAGCAGACCGCCAGGCACTTTGCGAAGATGGTATGCCATATCTTTCCGGCTTCAGGCCGGGAGAGCGGGGATGAGCATCGAAGACCAACAACAAACGCGCCTCGGTCGTGTGCGCGCGCTCGCCTCGGGCTTGCTTGCCGCTGCCGGCGCGATGTTCATAGCAACGCTGCTGATCCCGAAACCGGGAATCTGGGTCATGCTGGCGCGATCGGTCGCGGAAGCCGCGCTCGCCGGTGGCTTGGCCGACTGGTTCGCCGTCACTGCATTGTTCCGCAGGCCGTTGAGTTTGCCGATCCCGCACACCGCGATTATCCCTGCAAACAAGGATCGGATCGGTGAGGGCTTGGCGCGGTTTCTCGATCGACATTTTCTGACCCGCGAGGTGCTGATACCGGAACTCCGCTCGCTTCATCTTGCTGCGGGTGCCGCCGCTTGGCTCGCTGAGCCCCGCAATGCCGCAGCGGCCGCGGCCGAGATTACCAAGGCATTGCCACTCCTGCTGCGCGTCGCCGACGATCGCAAGGTTAAATCGTTCCTAGCTCGCACGCTTGGCGCGCAGCTGCGCACGGCGCCGGTCGCGGCGCTCGCGGGCCAACTCATGCAGCTGTTGATGGCGGCGGGATATCACGAGCGCGTTCTCGACAGGGCGCTCGACTATGCGCGATCCTTTTTGGCGCAGAACGAGGAGCGACTTTTAGAGGGGGTTGCGCAACGCCGGCGGCGCTGGATACCACGCACGATTAATCGTGAAATTGCCAGGGCGATGCTGCGCGCTGCAAGCGAGCTGATCGAGGATCTTCGCCAGCCTAATGGCGCCGCTAGAGAAAGCCTGCTCGCGACCATCAATGAATTCGCAGCGAGTTTCGCGGCGACACCGGCACTTGCCGCATCGCGATCCAAACTCCTGAAGCGGCCGGAAATCCAGTCATGGATTTCGGATGTCTGGGACAAGGTGCGGGATATGCTGCTTGGTGATCTCGAGGCTGCGCCCTCCCGTACCCGCCGGGCTCTCGCCATCGCCATCGGTTCGGTCGGCGAGGCGCTGACCGCCGACGCGGAAATGCGAGAGCGGCTGGATATGCTGATCGAGACGATTGCAGTCGAAGCGCTGCCGTGGCGGGCCGAGCTCATCCGATTCGTGACGGAAGTGGTGCGGCAATGGGAGCCCCGGAGCTTTTCGGACCGGATCGAGGCCGCGGTTGGTGCGGATCTGCAATTCATCCGCATTAACGGAACGATCGTCGGCGGCCTCGTCGGGGGCGGACTTTACGCCCTCTCTCTGCTCGTCCGCTGACCGTTTGTTGATAACGGCCGTGCTCGTCAGCTCAGATCGCTGTTACGATAAGATTTATCCAAATACATAAAGCACTGACATAATTCTGTAACAGCATGGTGCTAAAGATTAGCGACGTTCAGCAGCATGCTATTCCTTTATGGCTTTTTATCTGCACCATGTGCCGGGCAGACTGAGGATCCAAACGCCGCGCCTTCAGCGAACACAAGAGGCCGCTCAGGCCGCTTGCGACAATGTGATGACGATCGACGGCGTTTGCGAAGCTAGCGCTAATCCGATAACCGGAAGCCTGCTGATTCTCTACGATCGTCAACGGTTGGCGCCGGCGCAATTGTGGGAAGCCTTGTGCGAGCGCGGTCTCGTGTCGGGTGTCCAGCCGATCCCTGACGAAGGCGGGGTGACCCGTATCACGCTGCCGCACACCGAAAGCACTCCTGACAGTGACGAGCTTCTTGGCGCTGTCGCTCGGTTTGCCGCGGAGAAGCTGCTTGAGCATTTCGCGACGGCATTGATCGGTGCTCTGATTTAAAGCCTTTTTTCGCCTTCAGAAGGCGTCACGGCTATCTTCGCCGCTTCGTTGGCAAGAAACGGCACCATGGCGCCAGCCATGACAATGACGACGTCGAGCGCGCCGAGCGGCGAGATACCCATCAGCCGGCGCAATATCGGGATCGTCAGGATCCCGATCTGAAGTGCAGCAGAGCCCCCGATGGCGATCGCCAGCGGCCGATTTGGCGGCGGGCGCTGGGTACTGAACAACCCATAGGTAGGGGACCGGCACGTCAACGCATGTAGTAGCTGCGCGCCGACTAGGCTCGGAAACACGATTGTGCCGGGGTTCTTTGATGAACCGTAGCGCAACCTGGCATAGCCGTAGGCCGCAAGCGAGCCGGCGGCAATAACAGTACCCTCGCGCGCCATCAGCCGCATTTGTGCGGGGGGCAGCAGCGGCTCGTGCGGATCTCGAGGCGGCTGTTCGAGGACGTTCCGTTCGGGCGGTTCGAAGGCGAGCCCGAGGGCGGGGAAGACGTCCGAGAGCAAATTTATCCACAGGAGCTGGATCGGGGTCAGCGGTGCAGCGGCCCCGACCGCGCTCGTTGCCAGCATGACCAGGATCTCACTCAAATTGGTTGCAAGTAGATAATGGATTGCTTTTCGAATGTTGCCGTAGGTCGTGCGTCCGCGTTCGAGCGCCGTTGCAATCGCCGATAGATCATCGCCTTGAAGCACGATGTCGGCCACATCGCGTGCCGCCTCGGTGCCGTTGCGACCCATCACGATGCCGACATCGGCGGCGCGGATCGCGGGGCTATCGTTGACCCCGTCCCCGGTCATCGCGACGACGCGCCCATCAGCCTGCAAAGCGCGGACGATTCTCAATTTGTCGGCCGGGGTGACTCTGGCAAAGACATTTGTCTGCTGGACGAGAGTCTTGATCTCGTCCTCGCCCGCGGAGCGAAGATTGTCGAAATCGACGACTTCGAGCGGGGTACCATTGGCGAAACCCAAGTCGCGCGCGAGAGCGCCTGCGGTCCGGGCCTGATCTCCGGTAAGCATCACGACGCGCACTCCGGCCGCCTCAAAGCGCGATAGCAGCCCGGACACGCCCTGGCGGGCGGTATCGGCGAGCCCGATCAGGCCAATCCATGTCAAGTCATCTTCGGGAATGGTGGCCGGATCGGTGCCGGGATCCGCTTCGGCATAAGCCAAGCCAAGCACGCGCAGCCCCTCTCCGGCCAGGTTGCGATTTTGTCGGACAATCGCGCGCCGGGCTGTTTCGGAGAGCCTGGCCCGGCGGCCCTTTTGCTGTCGCCAGCTGCACAGTGACAACACCTGTTCCGGGCTCCCTTTGACGGCAATCAGCAAGTTGCCGGCAGCGTCGATATGCGTTGTTTTGATGTATTGGCGGGTGTCGCTGCGGTAAGCGATCGATTCCATCGGCCAGTCGCGCCGCAGCGCGGGAACATCGATGCCGGCGCGGACGGCGACCCGCACCAGCGCCGCCTCGGTCGGGCTCCCGGTGACCTGCAGATCCTCGTCGAGCTCGGCTTCGCTGCAAAGCGCCCCGATTTCGAGCAGCCGTTCGACTTCAGGGTCGTTCTCCGAACCAGTAAGACCTTCGGAGGCTCGGATCTGGTCGTCGAATAGCCCAAGGCGCCTGCCGTTGCAAACGATCGCCGCCGCGGACATTTGATTGCGAGTCAGCGTGCCGGTTTTGTCGAACGCGATCACGTCGACTGCCGCCAGCGTTTCCACAGCATCGAGCCGGCGGACCACGACCTGATGCTGCCGCATCTCCTCGATTCC
>JAFAOB010000041.1 GCA_019238055.1 Alphaproteobacteria bacterium | reverse complement strand
GGCATACTATCGTCAATTTATGCAATTAGACACTAGCTCGCGCATCATCGTAGCGCCACGTTCCGGCCATATGCGTGGGCCTGACCGCGCTGCCGGACACAACGCCAGGCCGAGCGGCGAGGATTTGTACCGTCGGTGCCAATCCCCGCCAATCGCGAATCCTGCTTATCGCAGGGACTGTGCCGACGAACCGGCATCGCGTGCTACCCCGATCATTCGGCGGCCTGCGCGGCCGCACCTCCTCAAAGTAAATCGGACAAAACGGATTTTAAGAGATCGTATTGATTTAACGATTAGGCCAGAAGCGGAAGCATGCGCTTGACAGAAGGGCGCCACAGGCATCACCGGCGGCACGGGCGTCGCCGCTTTTAGCTTTCGACTGGTAGCAAATCGGCGATGCTGCGCGCTGGGCAGCAATTTTATCCAAATTTGACTTGGATCAAAATTCGCAACCCGATTATCCGGTTTTTGCCCGCCATTGCCGTTTGGTTGAGCACTCGTTAACCTCCACCAGGGGCGAGCTGCGCGGTTGAATTTAAATTTGTCGCCTATGCCGGGCACTGGGAGACAACGATATGACACGGATTGACTTCGGATTGTTTGATTGGGTCGACCGCGGCACAGTACCGATGCGTCAGCTCTATGAGGAGCGCTTGCAGCTTCTTCAGGCGGCGGAGGCGGCCGGGTTCTTCTGCTATCATCTGGCGGAACATCACGCCACCCCTCTTGGCATGGCGCCTTCGCCCGCCCTGTTCCTTGCCGCGGCGGCGCAGCGCACCACCCGAATCCGCCTCGGACCGCTCGTTTATCTGCTGCCGCTCTACGATCCGCTGCGGCTGATCGAGGAAGTGTGCATGCTCGACCAGCTCTCGGGCGGAAGGCTGGAATTGGGCATCGGCCGTGGCGTTACCCCATACGAACTCAATTATTTCGGGGTTGACCCGGCGCACACCCGCGCGATCTTCGACGAGGCGCTGGCGGTTTTGGTCGCCGGCTTGACCCGTAACCGGCTCAGCTTCGAAGGCCGGCATTATCGCTATCGCGATGTGCCGATGGAATTGCAACCGTTCCAGCGACCTTACCCGCCGCTGTGGTACCCGACGAACAATCCGGACAGTGTGCGCTATGCCGCCCGGCACGGTTATAACTTTGTCGACCTCGGCCCCGCAGCGGCGGTGCGCGAGCATGTCGATGTCTATTGGCAGGTCTGGGAGGAGCATCGGCGTGATCCGAACCGACTGAACGACCATGTCGGCGCCCCAAAGGTTGGCGTGCTGCGTGAAGTGGTTGTGGCGGAGACCGACGATGAAGCACTCGCAGTGGCGCGACCGGCCTATGATCACTTGTACCATTCGATAACCAAGCTGTGGCATGACCATGGGGACCACAGCATCGACAATCTCTTCGCATGGGAACAGGCGACGCAGCACGCGACCGTCCTCATCGGGTCGCCGTCGCGTGTGCGCGAGCAGATTGTCGAACTGATCGAGACCAGCGGTTGCAATTATGTGATCTGCTCCTTTGCCTGGGGCACTCTCACGCACCAGCAGACGCTGCGCTCGCTGCAGCTCTTTGCGCAGGAGATCATGCCCGCCTTTTCCGGCGATGCGGTAAACGCAAACCTCATTGACGCTAACGTCTCGAACCCGGCCCTTTAAGGTGTTGCCCTGCGGGGCCATCAAAACGACCGCTACCGTCCGACTTGGATATTCCTCGCAGCGATGCTACGCGGATCATGCCGATCATTTCACGCAAACGGGAGAGACGAATGGCCGTCAAGATCGAGCGGTTTCAGCCGGAAGGCATGAATGTCAGGATGTCGGGTGGGCAGCCCTCTTATTCGCACGTCGTAACCGTCAGCGGCACCGGCAAGATCGTTTACATCGCCGGCCAACTGGCTCGCGACATCGATGGCAATTGCGTCGGTAAAGGCGATATGCGCGCCCAAATGGAACAGACGTTCCAAAATCTCGACAAATGCCTGAAAGCGGCAGGTGCAACCTGGGCCGATGTCGTCAAGACCAACACCTATGTCACCGATTTCGACGAATTCCAGAAATGCAGCGACGTGCGCATGCGTTATTTCGGGGTGGCGACCCCGACCAGCACGACTGTCGGCGTCACCCGTCTCGCCGGTCCCGATTTTATGATCGAGATCGAGGCTGTCGCCGTTGTCAATTCTTGAGTTCAATGCCGGATCTCAACTGAACCTGCCGCCGCCGCTCGCCATCGATCGCTTCCGATACGCGGGGTGAGGATAATTCGGCGCTTTGAGGATCGCAGCCTCGCTGCGGCAAGGATTTAAGTATATTGGCACCGAAGGAGAAAGCGCATGCCACAACAGATCCGTGCCATTGTCGTCGATCCGGCAGCACCCGGAAGGCTGACAATCAAACCGGTCGAGTTGCGCGATCCTGATCGCGACGAGGTGGCGGTCCGGGTGACGGCGATCTCGCTGAACCGCGGCGAGACACGGCGCGCCGTGCAGCAGGCCGAGCCCGGCTGGCGGCCCGGCTGGGATTTTGTCGGCGTGACCGAGACCGCGGCGGCGGACGGCAGCGGACCGAAAGTCGGAACCCGCGTCGTCGGCATTCTGCCGTCCGGCGCCTGGGCCGAGCGGGTCAATTGCCGAACCCATGCCGTCGCCGCATTGCCCGATGCGGTCGCCGATGCCGAGGCGGCGACATTGCCGGTCGCGGGTCTCACCGCATTGCACGCGCTGCGCCAAGGCGGCTTGTTGCTCGGGCGCAAGGTGTTGGTTGACGGCGCCTCGGGCGGGGTCGGGCATCTCGCCTGCCAACTGGCCGGCGCAGCCGGCGCCCAGGTCTGGGGCCATGTGCGCCGCGCGGAATACCGCGCTGCCGTTGCCGAATGGTGCGGCGAACGGGTCGTGCTCGGCCGTGAACTCGCCGCGGCCAAACCGCACGGGCCGTTCTGGCTGATATTGGACTCGCTCGGCGGTTCCGCTCTCGCGGCGGCGCTCGGTATGCTGCAGCCGGGAGGCGCCTGCGTGACATTCGGCGCATCCGACGCGGCGCAGGCGACGATCGACAGCCGCAATTTCTTTGCAACCGGCGGGGTCCGGCTTTATGGGCTGACATTGTTTCACGAATTGATGAGCGTCGAGCGGGCTGGCATTGGACTGGCGCTGCTAGCGGATCTTATCTCCGAGAAGAAGCTGCGGCCGCAAATCGCAATCGAGGCGCCGTGGAGTGAGATCGGCGACGTCGCGCGGCGGCTGATCGATCGCGAGTTCACCGGCAAGGCGGTTCTGCACATCCGCTGAGATTTGCCGGATTCTGCCGCATCGGTATTACCGCCGATGTTTGACTAAAAGGGATCGGGATGATGGACAGAGCGGTCGTCGCATTATTGACTTGGTAAACACGCCGGACCTCGAATCCGGCGGGTATTATTCCCTTGCGGGTTCAACCTCTGCCGCCCGTACCTTCTTCCAAACCCTATATGGCCCGGAACTTTTGTTCCAGCGGACCTCGATATTCGTTTCGTGAAACATGGAGGCGAGCGTTCTCTTGTCAAAACCCCATTGATAATACTTCCATGCAGAGCGCAATCCGCATGAATACATTGTCCCTGCTATTAACCCGACCGACCGGGGAGTGGTAGAATCGCCCCATGGCGATCATGCTCTCCAAGACGTATACAGCTCTCAAATCAGCTGGCGCGAGCGAAGAAGAAGCCATGGCCGCAGCTGAGGAGCTTGCGGCCTATGAGCACCGGTTGGCCTCGATCGACAATCGCCTTGGTCGGATTGAAAACCACATTCAAGTGCTGACCTGGGCGGTCGGGATCAACGCCGCAGCGACCATTGCCATTCTCGGAGCCCTACTGCACGGGCTCCGATGAAAATCAGCGGGTATTACCGCCGATGTTTGACTAAAAGGAATCGGGATGATGGACAGAACGGTCGTCGAATTATTGGCCCGGCGTGCGGGACTTGATAAAGCATTGGCGGAATTTCCCGACGATGTTATCGCTGCGGCCGAGCAGGCCAGCGGCTCGATCGAGAAGATGAAGGCGCCGACCGATCCGCGCGCCGAACCCTGGCCGCCAATGCGCATCGGGACCGGTTTATGACCGAGCTGCAGTGGCTGAGTGTGGCGGCGGCGGCACGCGCCATCGCCACCCGCAAATTGTCGCCGGTTGAACTGACGACGGCGCTATTGGAGCGTATCGGCCGACTCGATCCAAAGCTGAACGTCTTTATCCGGCTCGACGGCGATGCGGCAATCGCCGCGGCAAAGGCCCCCGAGGCCGAGATCGCCGCCGGCCGCCGACGCGGGCTTTTGCATGGTGTGCCGGTCGGCATCAAAGACATCATCGATGTCGCAGGCCTGCCGACGACCTGCCATTCCCGCGTATTGATCGATAATGTCGCGACGGCCGATGCTATGTGCGTTGCACGGCTGCACGGTTGCGCGGCGCCGGCGCGATTGTGCTTGGCAAGCTCTCGACCCACGAATTCGCAATTGGCGGCCCCAGCTTTGAGAAGCTGTGCCCTTATTACACCCATACCGTCGGTTAATACATTTTCCGCGATTCGCAGAGTCGACAGTGGCCATCGAATCGATTACGAGGTCGCCAAAACCAAGCGATTCGCTGTCACTCGTTATCGGAAATTCTCGATTACGCCTTGGCCAAAGCGGCTGTCGAAAACGCCACCGCTCTTATCGAACGCAAGATTTTGCGGGGCATCGTGAAAAATGCGCAATTCAACACGAACTTGATTGCGCATCTCGTTTAAACCGGGTATTAACGATGTGCCGCTCGGGCGGTCCGGCCTACTAAAGCAGACCGCCCGTTGCGGCTGGTCGGGGCAAAGATGACCGGGCTCGTTATTGGGTCCGGTCATCTGACCCCGGTGCGCGGGCGTGGCGAAACGGTAAACGCGGTAGCCTTGGGGACTGCTTTCCCTCCAGGAATGCGGGTTCAAGTCCCGCCGCCCGCACCTCCTTCTAACTTCCGACGCCGTATCTATATCTACAAGCGCCTCACAGCTCTCTAACTAACTTTTAGAGGCGCCTCTTGTCAACAAATATATTGTTCTATACAGCTTCATAGCATCCCGCCCTTCCTGTGGCCTGTTGATAAACGGTTGAAATGATTAATAAAATTGAGACAATCGATAAATAGGTTCAAAAAAATTAATTCCGAGACAATCGGGTGATTTATCCTCAGTGAACTCGAAATCGCTTAGGAAGCTCATCTGATAGGGGGAACGAAGGTCTGAACACACCGCCCGAAACTCTCGTTCGGCGCTGTAGACCCT
>JAFAOB010000017.1 GCA_019238055.1 Alphaproteobacteria bacterium | reverse complement strand
GCCTGGGTGCTGGAGAACAAGCGCTTGGCGCTGCGCTACGACCGGCTCGGGTTTGTCATTCAGTCGCTGCTCCAGGCGGCCTGCATATTCCTGGTTGCAGGCAGGCTCGCTCGGGAATTCTGAAAACCGCCTCTAAAAAAGCCCGCCGACAAGGATGACTGTGCCGACATGGTGGTCACGATGTGCCGTACCGAAACCATGACCGGCCAGACCGTGGTCATCGACTCCGGGCGCTACTTTCACTGATGTCGTCGAGACGTGGTCGGGCTCTTGGGGGATGGCGAAGGGCTTCGGGTTGAACCCTGGCAAGCACACGGGGTAGACCTCTTTTATCCAGGCTCTTTGCGTTCAGAGGGAGTTTGAAGCATGACCGAGGCCAAGCTCGCACCAAACCTTCCGGGTTGGATGGTCGAACATGCGAACCGCTATCTTTCGAGCGGCGGCAGCGACGGGCACATGTATACGACGACCCCGCCGGGCGGGCGAGAAATGACGGTACCCTCGCTATTGCTGACAACGACTGGCCGCAAATCGGGAGAAAAATTCATCTTTCCGCTGTTCTACGGGAAAATCGGCGATAGCTATATTGTCGTCGCCTCAAAGGGCGGGGCACCGCAACATCCTGGCTGGTACCGCAACCTCCTCGCCAATCCGGAGGTCGAAATCCAGGTCGGGCCCGCGAAGATGAAGGCGCGGGCCAGGACTGCCGCCGGTGAAGAGCGGGTCCGATTGTGGCAAAAGGCCTTGGAGTTCTGGCCGCCCTATGCCGATTACCAGCGCAAGACCGAGCGCGAGATCCCCATCGTCGTACTCGACCCGATCCGCTGACCTCGACGGCGCTGGGGCAGCGTCCGCAGCCACGCTCTTTGCGGCCTCCATCATGCGCCAAGCGGCTATGCCATTGTCGGCGGCTAACATGCTTGTTCAGCCGACCTTCAACAACATCGCCGAAACAAGAAAGGCAGCGGCCGCTACGCATTCAAACTGCTCCCAAGCGACAACGCGTCCGCTGGCACCGACTTGCGGCGTCCGACGCAAATGGTGTCTTGGTTCGGCTGACATTCTGCGCGCGTTCACATATGTCGCACGTGCTGCGACACGTCGCATGGACAGGCTCAAGAAAGAGCCATTGCGCGACCTCGTTCTGCGGTAGTCATAGTCGCCCGGCTGATCTGCGGAGGAAGGATGTCCGAAGAGCGAGCGGCGCGCGAGCGGATGGAATACGACGTGGTCGTGGTCGGCGCGGGGCCCTCCGGCCTCGCCGCTGCAATCCGGCTGAAGCAGCTCGCCGCCGCTGCCGAACGGGAGATTGCGGTTTGCGTCATCGATAAAGGCTCGGAAGTTGGCGCCCATATTCTCTCGGGGGCGGTCTTCGAACCGCGGGCGCTGAACGAGCTGATCCCCGATTGGCGCGAGCGCGGCGCGCCGCTCAAGACCCCGGCGAGCGAGGACCGGTTTTTGCTGTTGACCCGCTCGCGCGCGGTCCGATTGCCTACCCCGCCGCAAATGCACAATCATGGCAATTACATCATCAGCCTCGGCAATCTCTGCCGCTGGTTGGCGATCGAGGCCGAGGCGCTCGGCGTCGAAATCTACTCTGGCTTTGCCGCTGCCGAAGTCCTGTACGACGACGCCGGTCGGGTGCGCGGCGTTGCAACCGGCGATATGGGGATCGGCAGAGACGGCAGGCCGACCGACCGCTATCAGCCCGGTGTCGAGCTCGTCGCCCGAGAGACGTTGTTCGCCGAAGGTTGTCGCGGATCACTGACCAAGACCCTGGTCGAGCGGTTTGCTCTGCGCGACGGCATCGATCCTCAGACTTATGCGATCGGCATCAAGGAATTATGGGAGGTGGCACCGTCGCGGCACCAGCCCGGCCTGGTCATTCATACGGTTGGCTGGCCGCTTGATGCGGCCACTTACGGCGGCTCGTTTTTGTATCATCTCGAAGACCGGCAAGTCTCGGTCGGCTTCGTGATCGGGCTCGATTACCGCAATCCCTATCTGAACCCGTTCGAAGAATTCCAGCGCTTTAAAACCCATCCCGCAATTCGCCCGTTCTTCGAGGGCGGGCGGCGCATCAGCTATGGCGCACGCGCGCTGAACGAGGGCGGGTTTCAGTCGATCCCGCGGCTTGATTTCCCGGGCGGCGCGCTTGTCGGCTGCGCGGCCGGGTTTGTCAACGTGCCCAAAATCAAGGGCAGCCACACCGCGATGAAATCGGGTATGGTCGCGGCCGAAACCATTTTTCGACGGGTCACCGGGAACGACTACCGGATCTCGGTGCGCAGTGCTCTTGAGGAGAGCTGGGTGTGGGATGAGTTGCGCAGGGTGCGCAACATCCGGCCGAGCTTCCGCTGGGGGCTGTGGGCTGGGCTCGCCTATTCGGCGCTCGATACCTACGTGCTGCGCGGGGCGGCACCTTGGACATTGCACAATCACGCCGACCATACCCGGTTGCTGCCCGCGGCGAGGGCGCGAAAGATCACCTATCCCCGACCGGACGGCCAGATCACCTTCGACCGGTTGTCGTCGGTCTTTATCTCAAATACCAACCATGAGGAGGACCAGCCGCCGCATCTCAAACTGCGCGATCCGGCAAAGGCGATCACGGTCAATTATCGGCTCTACGATTCGCCTGAACAGCGCTATTGTCCGGCCGGAGTCTACGAGATCGTGCAGCGCGAGGGACCGGCCGGTCCGTACCTGCAAATCAATGCGCAAAACTGCGTACACTGCAAGACATGCGATATCAAAGATCCGGAGCAGAACATCGATTGGGTTGTACCGGAGGGGGGCGGCGGCCCGAATTACCCGAACATGTAATGCGTGATCTAAGACACAGGGGACGATAGCGAGACATGACGAAAGCGGTTAACGAGTGGCTGAAGGTCGGGCCTGTAGCCGGGCTAATTTTGGGCACCCTGGCGGCTGTCACGACGACAGGCGCGGGGGCCGCCCGCGAAGATGTGCCGCCGCCCGCAACGTCGCCCTACGGGGCCTATCTCGCCGGGCGACACGCCCAGGAAGATCGGGCATTTGGCGTGGCGGCCTCATTCTATGAGCAGGCCTTGCGCGCCGATCCGCAAGCGCCCGAACTGATCACCCGAACCTTTGTGATGGAAGCCGATACCGGTCACTTCGAGCGTGCCTTGCCGCTCGCCAAAGAGGCGTTGCAGCTCGACAGCTCGGATGCGGTCGCCGACCTGATGCTGCTGATCGATCGGGTCAAAGCCGGCGACAAAGCCGGCGCGTTGGCGCGCGCCGAGGCGCTGCCGGATGATGGGCTCCATCGTTATCTGAGCCCGCTGGCGCGCGCCTGGACCAGGGTCGCGACGGGCAATCTGCCGGGGGCTGAGGCGGCGCTTCACGATCTCGATAAATTCGACGGCTTTGCGCCGCTCGAGTATTTTCAGCTTGGCCTTATTTATGATTTCGTTGGAAATCCGGTAAAGGCGGAAGAGCTTTATAAAAAGACGCTGGCGGCCACCGGCCAGCTCAATTGGCGGCTCGCCGACACAATGGCTAACTTTTACGAGCGTCATGGCCGACGCGACGAAGCGGCCGCGGTTTATGCCCGCTTTGTCAAGGAGAATCCGGGGAGCGAGCTTGCCGAGGTGGTCCAGTCGGAGAAACCAGCCGTCAATCCGGCGCCGCTGATCGGGTCCGCGACAGACGGGCTGGCTGAGGCCCTGTTCGATTTGGCGAGCGTCGTGAACCGGCCGGACACGATCGATCTGGCGCTGATCTATGATCGCGCGGCGCTCGAACTGCGGCCCAATCTGATGGTTGCGCAATTGCTGCTTGCCGACATTTTGACCGACCAGGGAAAACCGCAACAAAGCCTCGCAATTCTGACCGAGATCCCGCCCCAATCGCGCTATTCATGGTCGGCCCGGTTGCGCGCCGCCGCCAATCTCGAGGCGCTCGATCACACCGATGAGGCGATCGCCGAGCTTCAAGCGATGGCCGCCAAGGAGCCGAAATGGGCTTCCGCCGAGATCCAGCTCGGCGACACCTTGCGCGAGCAAAAGCGATTTTCCGAGGCGGCCGATGCCTACAGCGAAGCCATCAAGCGCCTGAAAGCCGAAGGCATGCCGCCGCGCTGGGCACTCTATTACAGCCGCGGGATTGCTTATGAGCGCTCCAATCAATGGACGCTTGCCGAAGCCGACCTCGAACACGCGCTCGAGCTGAAGCCCGATCAGCCGCTGGTACTCAATTATCTCGGCTATTCCTGGATCGACCGCGGCGAAAAATTAAAGCGCGGCTTGAAGATGATCGAAAAAGCCGTCGAGCTGCGCCCCGATGACGGCTACATTGTGGATAGCCTTGGTTGGGCTCACTACCGGCTTGGCGATTATGCGAGTGCGGTCGAATATTTGGAAAAGGCGCTCGAGCTCGTGCCTGAGGATCCGACCATCAACGATCACCTGGGCGACGCTTATTGGAAGAGCGGGCGGACAACGGAAGCGCGTTATCAATGGCGGCGCGCCCTGCAGTTCAAGCCCGACAAGGACGACATCAAGCCGATCGAGGCCAAGCTCGACCGCGGACTGCCGGTCGCGACCAAGGCCGGCGGCGGCTGATACGGCTTGACCGCGGTCACTGTCTTTGCGCCCGCCAAGATCAACCTCTATCTGCATGTAACCGGGCGGCGAGCCGACGGCTATCACCTCGTCGACAGTCTCGTTGCTTTTGCCGATATCGGCGATCGGGTGACGGCTCGGCACGCGCCCGCGCTGTCGCTTCAGGTGGCCGGCTCCGAAGCTGACGGGATTCCCGGTGGTACGGACAATCTGGTCTGGCGTGCCGCCCAGCTATTGGCCGAGCACGCCGGGATTGCGGCTGCTGCAGCACTTCATATTGAAAAGAATTTGCCGGTCGCGTCCGGTATCGGCGGCGGATCGAGCGACGCAGCAGCGGTCCTGCGCGCCTTGTGCCGCCTCTGGCGGCTTGAGATCGAGGTCGCAACGATCGCTCGCCTCGGCGCGCGGCTCGGCGCCGACATTCCCGTCTGCGTGCACGGCGGCGCTGCCTGGGTCGGCGGCATTGGCGAGCAGATCGAGCCCGCCATTGCTCTCCCCGAAGCCGGGATCGTATTGGCGAACCCGCGCCGGCGATTGCCGACCGCGACCGTGTTCAAGGCGCGAACCGGCCCATTTTCTGATGCGGCCGAGCGGTTCTTGCCGATCCCGACAAAGGCTGTGGAACTCGCCGCCGCGCTCGCCATGTGCCGCAACGACTTGACGGTGGCGGCGCTGACGCTTGTTCCCGAGATCGGCAACGTTCTCGCGGCGCTTCGGCAATTGCCGGGTAGCTTGTTGGCGCGCATGAGCGGCAGCGGTGCCACCTGTTTTGCTCTTTTTGCCGACCGCGAGAGCGCAGAAAGGGCCCGTGCAGAGCTTGCTGCCGCCGAGCCCGGATGGTGGTCTGCCGCCGGCGCCCTGATTGCCGTAAATCCGATCGGCGATTGAGATCAAGCTGGAAGCACACCAAGTTAACTGTCGCAAGCAGACGAATGAGCGGCGAAACGGGCGCTAACTTTCCGTAAAGTGGCAACCACGCCTCCGCTTAGAGCTGCTGGCGCAGATCGGCACGATCAAAAGCCTTTATCGTTCCAAACGAAGCAGCCTTTGCAAGCTCAATGACACTGAGGCGGAACTGGGCCAAAATACGCATCGGTGCCGGGTGTCGGTTCTGAAGCCATGCTTCAGGAAGCAAACCCGCTGACCGTCAGCGCCGGCTTCCTCGGCGCTGCCACCATTCCCCGCGCTTGAAGACCTGCCGAACGCAGACCGCTAAACGGTGTTACTCCAAGATGACTGACATCATCGATCTCACGCTGTCGCGAAAGGCGAAAGAGAGCCCAGCCGACAAGCTGTCAGCCTTGGCGGGTCCGCCCGGCGAGACCAAAAAGGCGCGGCTGATCAGCAAGGCGATTCTTCTCCGTGAGGAAGGCCTCGACCCTGCCGAACGGGAAACTGCAGCGACAGTCATCGCAAAATTTTACGAACATGTGCCACCCGGCGACGTCGCCGAGCGCAGCCCAAAGGATCTCGGAGGTGCGGCGCTGGCGTTGTGGCGATTTGCCGGGCGCCGACGGCCGGGCCAAGCAAAGATCAGGGTTTACAATCCGGAAACCGATACCGACGGCTGGTCGTCGCCGCATACCGTGGTCGAAATCGTCAATGACGACATGCCATTTCTGGTCGACTCGGTGACAGCGGCAATCAATGCCGGCGATCGCGTCGTCCGCCTGGTCATTCACCCAATCCTGACGGCCGATCGTGACCCGGCCGGGCGCTTGCGCGAAATTCGCAACAGTGCGGATCCAGGGCTGCGCGAATCCTGGATGCAGATCGAGATTACCCGCGAGCCCAATCCGGCCGGCCTTGCGCAACTGACGCAGCAACTGTCACGAGTTCTGGCCGATGTGCGCGCCGCTGTGGCCGATTGGGGCGCGATGCGCCGCACACTGCGCGCCGTGCTCGACGCATTGCCGGGGCCGCCGCCGCCCCCGGTGCCGCCGCAGGAACTGGCCGAGGTGGAGGATTTTCTGGCTTGGCTCGATGACGACAATTTCACCTTTCTCGGCTTTCGCGAGTACCTGTTCGACGGCGCCGGCGAGCCGACTTTGCCGAGTCTGGGCATCCTAGCTGATGCTGATTATCGGATTTTTGACGGCTTGCGTGATTTGTCATCATTGCCTGCTGAGGTGCAAGATTTCATCCGTCGGCGCGAGCTTCTGATCATCACCAAATCGAACCGGCGCGCGACCGTTCATCGCCCGGCGCATATGGATGCGATTGGCGTACGGCGCTTCAACGAGAACGGCGCCGTGACCGGGGTCCGCCTGTTTTTGGGACTCTTAACCTCGCCCGCTTACAATCGCGACCCGCGCGCAATTCCGCTGCTGCGGCGCAAGATACGGCATATCCTCGCGCGCTCAGGGCTGTCCCCCGCCAGTCATGATGGCAAGGCGCTGGCCCACATTCTGGACAACCTGCCGCGCGACGAGCTGTTTCAGGGCAGCGAAGACGAGCTGTTCGACACCGCAATCGGCATTCTGAACCTGCAGGAACGCCAACGGATCGCGGTGTTCGTGCGCCGTGACCCGCTTGAGCGCTTTGTCTCGTGCCTCGTCTTTGCACCGCGCGAACGTTACGACAGCAATTTACGACAACGCTTTGCGGCAATCCTCGAAAAGGCCTTTGCCGGCCAGCTCTCGGCCTTTTACACGCATCTCGACGATTCGGCGCTCGCCCGTATCCACTTCATAATCCGCACAACCCGCGGTCAGGTCCCGGCGGTCGACACGGCGGTGCTCGAACGCGAACTCGCTGAGGCTGGCCGCACCTGGTCCGATCGTCTCGACGAAGAGGCGATCGCGGTGTTTGGCGAGGCTGAAGCGCGCACCCGGCTGCGCCGGCTGAAGCCGTTCCCGGTCGCCTATCAGGCGCTGACCGAGACAACCCAGGCGCTCGCCGACTTGCCCCGGATCGAAAAGGCGCTGGCGGGCTCACCTCTCGAGGTGTCGCTAAATCCTGGCGCAAAAGGCGGCCGAACGGGTCTGCGGCTCTATCGCGCCAAAGACCCGGTCGTACTTTCGGATATTTTGCCGATGCTCGAAAACCTCGGCCTGCGCGTTGTGGCCGAGGAACCGTTCCGCATTGACACCGTCGACAGTAATGCAGTCTGGGTCCATGAATTTGAGGTTGCAGGTGCAGATGACGCGAGCGGTGCGGTTCAGCGGCGTTTCGAAGAGGCGCTGGTGGCGCTGTGGACAGGGGCCGTCGAAAACGACGGCTTCAACCGCCTTGTTCTCGCCGCTGGTCTTTCGGCGCTGCAGATCACCATTTTTCGGCTTTATTCCAAGTTTCTAAGACAAGCTGGCAGCACTTTCAGCCAAGCCTATATGGAGGATGCGCTCGGTGCTCATCCCGACATTGCATCCCGGCTTGTGCGGCTGTTCGAAATGCGGTTCGATCCGTCTGGTCCGGCGGATCGCGGACTCGCTGTCATGGGCGAGGTGCAGGCGATCGATCATGCGCTTGATAAGGTCGCGAGCCTCGATGAGGACCGCATCCTGCGCAGCTATTTGATGCTCATACTCAAAACCCTGCGCACGAATTATTTCCAGCGGCTGCCGTCGGGCAATCCCAAACCTTACCTCGCGGTCAAGCTCGCCAGCAGCGAGCTCGAACTGTTGCCGGCGCCGCGCCCCCTATTCGAGATTTACGTTTACAGCCCGCGCATGGAAGGCGTGCACATGCGGGCCGGCAAAGTCGCCCGCGGCGGCATCCGCTGGTCGGATCGCAAGGAGGATTTCCGCACCGAGATCCTGGGTCTGATGAAGGCGCAGACGGTCAAGAACGCGGTCATCGTTCCGGTCGGTGCGAAAGGCGGTTTTGTCATCAAACAGGCGCCGTCGGGGCGGGACCAGTTAGGCGCCGAAGCAATCGAATGCTACAAGATGCTGATCCGCGGGCTACTTGACCTCACCGACAATATCGTCGCGGACGGGGATGGACATCTCGTCATACCGCCGCCGGGTGTCACCCGTCATGACGGCGACGATCCCTATCTCGTCGTCGCGGCGGATAAGGGTACCGCCACTTTTTCCGACTATGCCAATGCGATTGCCGAGCAATATGGTTTTTGGCTCGGCGATGCGTTCGCCTCGGGCGGCTCGGCGGGCTACGACCACAAGGCGATGGGCATCACCGCGCGTGGGGCTTGGGAACTCGTCAAACGCCATTTCCGCGAGCTCGAACGCAACATCGAGACCAACGATGTGACCGTCGTCGGTGTCGGAGACATGTCGGGCGACGTATTTGGCAACGGCATGCTGATGTCGCGGCACCTGCGTTTGATCGGCGCGTTCGATCATCGCCACATCTTTATTGACCCCGCTCCCGATCCGGCACGCAGTTTTGCCGAACGGGAGCGGCTCTTTCATCTTCCGCGCTCAAGCTGGGCCAACTACGACGCAAGCCTGATTTCGGAGGGAGGCGGGGTCTTCGAGCGCAGCGCCAAATCGGTCCCGATCAGCCCGCAGATGAAGCGAGTATTCGGTATCGAGGTGGATCATCTGACGCCGGCGGAATTGATCCGCAAATTGCTTGGCGCTGCTGTCGATCTGTTGTGGTTCGGCGGTATTGGTACTTTCGTGAAAGCGTCGGACGAGAGCCACGCCGAAGTCGGCGATCGCAGCAATGATGCCTTGCGCATCAACAGCACCGAGATCCGGGCCAAAGTGGTGGGGGAGGGCGCCAATCTCGGGGTCACCCAGCGCGGCCGGACCGAATATGCCCTCGCGGGCGGTCGGATCGATACTGATGCGATCGACAATTCAGCCGGTGTCGACACTTCCGATCATGAAGTAAACCTGAAGATCCTGATCGATCGCGCAATCGCCGCGGGAAAATTGCCCGCCTCAGAGCGCGACGCGCTGTTGCATGGCATGACCGCGGATGTCGCGGCCCTGGTGTTGCACGATAATTATTTGCAGGGCCAAGCGCTTTCGGTCGCCGAGGCGCGCGGCGTGGCCGCGCTCGATCGTCAGATACGGCTGATCCGCGACCTCGAAAAATCGGGACGCCTTGATCGTGCGCTCGAATTCTTGCCCGATGACGAGACGTTGGCAGCCCGGGCGGCACAGCTTCAGGGCCTGACGCGCCCGGAACTGGCAGTGTTGCTGGCCTATTCCAAAATGGCGCTCGACGCTGAACTGCTCGCCTCCGATCTGCCGGGCGCGCCGCAGCTCGTGGAGGATCTCTACGCCTATTTCCCACCGAGTTTGCGCGAGCGGCTTGGGCCGCAGATCCCGACCCATCCGCTGCGCCGTGAGATAATCGTGACAGCCGTCACCAATGATCTTGTCAACCGGGTGGGCATTACTTTTGTCTCTGACCTGCGGGCGCGCACCGGTCGATTCGCCGCCGATATCACCCGCGCCTATCTGATCGTCCGCGATATCTTCGAACTGCAGCGGCTTTGGACCGAGATCGAGGCCATTGCTGAGCTGATTCCGGCGCGAGTAGAGATTGAGATGCTGCTTGAGATCGGGGCGGTCGCCGAATCGGCGGCGGCTTGGCTGTTGCGCCACCGGCGTCTCGATCTTGCGGCGCAACCCCTGCAGCTCGGCCCGCCCGTTCGCAGCCTCGCCGCCGGTCTTCCTCAATTGTTGCCGCCGCGCGACAAGGCAATCGCCGAGGAGCGAGCGCGTCATTTTGCTGAAGCCGGAGTGCCGCAAATGCTTGCCTCCCGCATCGGCGGCGTGGTCTTTCTGGCCCCGGCACTGGACATAGCCGAGTTGGCTGAGCGCACCGGGAAGCCGCTCGATTACGCCGCACAGGTGTTTTATGAGGTCGGCGTGCGGTTTGCGCTCGATGAAATCCGCGCTGCGGCACGCCGCCTGCCGGCCGAGACGCAATGGCAAAAGCTCGCGGTTGAAGCGACAATCGAGGATGTCTCGACATTGCAAGCCGATTTGACAGGACATGTGTTGAAGGCGGTGCAGCTTGGCGCCGCCGATCCGGTTGCGGCCTGGTCCGCTATGCATGCCGCCGAGCTTGCCCCGGCCGAAGCTGTTGCCCGCGAATTGCGCGCGAGCCTTGCTCCCGATCTGGCGCTGCTGGTCGTCGCGACACGCCAGCTGCGCCAAATTCTCGGCTGAGGAATAGGTTACGACGCGCGGTTCAGCCGGTTGCCGACGAGATCGTCGACGACGGCGGGATCGGCCAAGGTCGAGGTATCGCCCAGCTCACGATGCTCGTCGGCAGCAATCTTGCGCAAAATACGGCGCATGATTTTGCCCGAGCGGGTCTTTGGCAAACCGGGTGCCCATTGTACGAGATCGGGCGCGGCGATCGGGCTGATCTCCTGGCGCACCCAAGTGACGAGCTCGCGGCGCAACTCCTCGCTCGGAGTTTCGTCAACCCGCAGGGTGACATAGGCATAGATGCCCTGGCCTTTGATGTCGTGCGGATAGCCGACGACCGCCGCTTCGGCGACTTTCGGATGGGCGACGAGCGCGCTTTCAATCTCGGCAGTGCCAAGCCGGTGCCCGGCGACATTGATGACATCGTCCACGCGCCCGGTGATCCAATAAAACCCGTCTTCGTCCCGTCTTGCACCGTCACCGGTAAAGTAAAGCCCGGGAAAGGCCGAAAAATATGTGTCGACAAAGCGGCGATGGTCGCCATAGACCGTGCGCATCTGCCCGGGCCAAGAACGCGCAAGACAGAGATTGCCTTCACCCGGGCCGATGATCCGTTTGCCGTCATTATCGACCAGAAGCGGCTCGATCCCGAAGAACGGGCGGGTGGCAGAGCCCGGCTTTAACGGAGTGGCTCCGGGTAGCGGGGTGATCAGGATCCCGCCGGTCTCGGTCTGCCACCAGGTATCGACAATCGGACAGCGCTGCTCGCCGACATTGTCATAATACCACAGCCACGCCTCGGGGTTGATCGGTTCCCCGACCGTACCGAGAATGCGCAGCGAGCGCCGGCTGGTCCGGCGAACATAATCCTCGCCCTCGCGCATCAGTGCCCGAATCGCGGTCGGTGCGGTATAGAAGATCGATACTTGATGCTTGTCGACCACCTGCCAGAAGCGCGACGGATCGGGGTAATTAGGAACACCCTCGAACATCAGGGTCGTAGCGCCGTTGGCGAGCGGCCCGTAAACGATGTAGCTGTGCCCGGTGACCCAACCGACATCGGCGGTACACCAATAGATCTCGCCTTCGCGATAATCGAACACATATTCGTGGGTCATTGAGACAAAGACGAGATAGCCGCCGGTCGTGTGCAGTACGCCCTTGGGCTGTCCCGTCGAGCCTGACGTATAAAGGATAAACAACGGGTCCTCGGCCGACACTTCTGTGGGTGGGCACTCGGCCGAGGCTGCCGCGCACGCCTCGTGGTACCATATATCGCGACCCGGGACCCAGTTGACGGCGCCACCGGTGCGGCGGACCACGATGACAGTGTGGACGTCGGGGCAGCCTTCGAGTGCGGCGTCGGCATTGCGCTTTAGCGGCACGGTGCGGCCGCCGCGCAGCCCCTCATCGGCGGTCACGAGAAAAGTCGAGCGGCAGTCGCGAATGCGGCCCGCCAGGCTATCCGGTGAAAAGCCGCCAAATACCACCGAATGGATCGCGCCGATCCGGGCACATGCCAGCACCGCCACCGCGATCTCGGGGATCATTGGCAGATAAATCGTGATCCGATCGCCCTTTTTGACGCCGTGCTGCTTCAGGACATTGGCGAACCGGCAGACCGCCTCGTACAATTCGCGATATGTGATGTGCCGATCCTCGGAGGGATCGTCGCCCTCCCACAGGATCGCGATCTGGTCGGCGCGGCGCGCAAGATGCCGGTCGATGCAATTATAGCAGGCATTCAGGGTCCCGTCTTCATACCAGGCGATACGGACATCGCCCTCGAACGAGGCGTCTTTTATGCGGCTATAGGGCTTGATCCAGTCCAGCCTTTTACCGTGTTCGCTCCAGAACCCCTCCGGATCGTCCAGCGAATGCTGGTAAAGGCGAAAGTAATCGGCTTCACTGATCTTGCCCAGTTGCGGGTGGGCTGAGAGCGGGATCAGGCTCCGGCTCGACATGGCGTTCTTCCTCCTCGGCGGGCGGCGCGCTAGAAGCGCTGCGCACCCTGACCAAAGATTATTCTG
>JAFAOB010000009.1 GCA_019238055.1 Alphaproteobacteria bacterium | reverse complement strand
TTCGCCGGCCTTAAGCGGGCGTGTCACTCGCGCGTTCGCTGTCCCCGACGTGATCGGTGGGTGACTCAAGAGTCTCGCCGGCCGGCTGAGTGGCCGGCTTAGTCGGCCCGGCAGGTTCGCCAACAGCGCCCGTGCCGGCGGCGATGTGCGGCGGCATTGCCCTCCACAGCTCGATGCCACCGGTCAGCCCATCGGTGTTCGGGACAATTGACACATCATCCGGCAGCGGAAAATTCAAATCCTTGGCATTGCCGCCACCGATATAGAGATGGTCGAAACGAACGACCACGCGCAATACATCGATCACTTTGGCGATCCGCTTGTTCCACGCCTTCTTACCTTTTTTCCTGCGGGCGTCGTTGCCGATATATTCGTCGTAGGTCTTCTTGCCGCTGACCGGGTGGTGGGCAAGTTCGAGATGCGGCATGACCTCGCCGTCGCGAAAGATCGCGGTACCGGCACCGGTCCCCAAGGTCAGGATCATCTCGATGCCCTTACCCGAAATCGCGCCGAAACCCTGGACATCGGCGTCGTTGAGAACGCGCACCGGCTTGCTCCAATGCTTGCTCAATGCCTGTTGCAGATCGAAGCCGGCCAAAGTCTCAGTGCCGAGATTGGGCGCCGTCACCACCCGTCCGTCGCGGACATAACCGGGAAAGCCGATGGACACGCGGTCAAACGCCCCAAGCGGCGCCACAACCTCGTCGAGCGCATGCAGCAATATGTCGGGGGCAATCGGCTTGGCCGGTGTCGATACCCGCTGCCGGTCGCTGATCACATTGCCCGCTTCGTCGAGCAATGCGGCCTTGATGCCGGTTCCACCGATATCGATTGCGAGGGTACGCAGTTCGGACATGGTCACCCTTTACGGCGCGCTGCGGCCGCGGCAGCGCCACAAACAATAGCTTTGGGCGCAGCGGGCGGCCACAGCAAGGCCGCTTGATTACTCAGTGTTGCATGCCTTGCGTCACAGCGCCGCCCGTAGCGGTGCGACCGCCATCGACGACGTATTGCGCGCCGGTGATTGCAGCGGCGAGATCCGAGCACAGGAACAGCACGGTGCTGGCGATCTCGTCCGGCATCACATATCGGCCCAGCGGGATCGCCGATTGATAACGCCGGGTAACAACGGAGGGGTCGGCCGGGTTCAGCTGAGCTTCGAGCGAGTGGATCATCCGCGTGTCGACCGGGCCGGGACAGACCGCATTGACGCGCACGCCTTGGCGCGCGACCTCGCCGGCGGCCGTCTTGGTCAGACCGATCACCGCGTGTTTGGAGGCGACATAGGCCGGCATCCCCGGGGTCGCCACCAGACCAGCAACCGAGGCGGTGTTGACGATGGCGCCTCGCCTTTGCTGCAGCATGACCGGCAACACATGCCGCAGCCCCAGGAATACACCCTTGACGTTGACCCCGATCACGGTATCGAACATGTCTTCGTCATATTCGGCGGTATAGGCCCATTTGCCTTCGACACCGGCATTATTGAAAAAGCAATCGATCGCGCCGTAGGCGTCAAGCGCCGTTCTGACGTAGTTCTGGACCTCGGCCGATTTGGTGACATCGGCCGCGACAAAGCGGGCGTCGCCGCCCTGCTGCCGGATGACGCCGCTCGTGGCTTCGCCGCCCGCCGAATCGCGATCGACAGCGACGACTTTTGCCCCGCTTTTTGCGAAAGCGAGCGCGGTTGCGCGACCGATGCCGTTTGCGGCGCCGGTGATCAGCGCCACTTTGCCGGTGAAATCAAGATCCATGTGACATCCTCCCGGAACTTGCGAGATCTTGGCGGTTCAATTCTTGCGGCCCACCTGCCGGGTCCAGCGTTCGAGCGCCACCAGCATATCCCGGATAAATCCGCGCGCCGCCTCGTCCATCAGCCGGCCATTGGCATCGAATTTGGTCTGGGCCTGACCAATCAGCACTTCCGGCTTGTTGACCGGATTGATGTCGAGAAAGACAAAGCTGCGGCGCAGATCAGATTGAGCGCGTGCGGTTCCCGCCATTCCGGCTCCGGCCCCCATGATCGCTGCCGGTTTGCCGGCAAAAGGCTGATCGGGCGGGCGCGAGGCCCAGTCGATCGCGTTCTTCAGCACTCCCGACATCGAATAATTATATTCGGGGCACGCAAAGAGCAGCGCATCGGCCGCCTTTATCTGCTGTCGGAAGATCTCGACCGGTGGCGGAAAGCCTTGGGCGCGCACGTCTTCATTATACAGCGGGAATTGGGAGATATCGGCGATCTGGATCGTCATCGTCGGGGGCTTCAATTCGATCGCGGTGCGCAGCGCCGCCATATTGTACGAACCCTTACGCAAGCTGCCGCAAATGCCCAGGACGGCGATCCCTCTGGCCTCGCTCATCGCAATCTCCACTATAGAGCCTTCGCGTTAACGATGGTGGCCTTTACCTCACCCGCATGTCTCCGGCAACACCATAGGCTGGGGCATCGCGCCGAAACAAACCCGCTGCTTAACCTCGCGCCGAGGCTGGCTTAAGGCCCAGCCATGGGCTTTCAGAAGCACTGCACAAGCGGCCGCTGCAAACCCTGTATATCGAACTGTTTCCCGCTGTCGGGCAATGTCATTGGCCGCATTACTGCCTCTGACCATATCAGATCGCTCAGCCCCAAAATGGTTCACCTCTTTATATGTGGGTCCGGACAATCGGTTCACGACAGCCCGACTAAAATTTGGATATCTGATTTCGGATTGGACCTTGGGAATTGTCTCTGTGACAGTTTTGTTGCTAGGTGCATTTATTTTGGGACGCTGGCCGCCGCTTACTTCCAGTAAGGTTAATTTTTGACTGGTAATGGACGAGACATTGAACCCGACATGCCTAGGATGCGTCGTCACAAGGCATCCAGATGGAGCTTCATATGCCTCTTATTACTTTGGATAGTGGTACCAAGATTACGACATTCCGACCGCCGCCCGGGTTTAACCCGCTGACCGCAAGCCCGGAGGATGTCGTCAAGAATGGGTTCCCGACGCGCCCCGAAGATCCTCATCACCTCGAACGCTATAAGCGCGTCTTCCGCCAATTAAACGGCAAGTTTCATTATATCGAGCCGACGTTTCGGGTCAATTCCGAACGGCGCCACGGACCTCGGATGCGGCGGCCCCAGGACGGGACCGAAACATCGACGAATTGGTCGGGCGGCGTTGTTTACGCCCCCTCGGGTCAATCGTTCAAATGGGTCGAGGGGGATTGGGTCGTTCCGAACGTCGACGCCCCGACACAAAACCAATGGTATTACTGCGCGAGTTGGGTCGGCATCGACGGCGATCAAACGCCGGATGTTTGCCAAGCGGGCGTCGAATGTGAAGTGTACCAGAGCGGCAACACGATAACCCGCAACATCTATCCCTGGTGGGAATGGTATCCAGGTCCGGAGGTCCAGATTACCAACCTCGCGGTCAGTCCCGGTGACATGATCACGATGCTGATCTGCTCGATGACTGGGGTAAATGCGACGTCGGCAACAGCCTATTTCAGCAATCGTACCACCGGCGCATCGACCTCGTTCAACTTTACCGCACCTTCGGGCACAAAACTCGTCGGAAATTGTGCCGAGTGGATTGTCGAGGCGCCGACCGTCAACGGGGCGCAGAGTGCGATCGCCGATTTTGGCGAGGTTTTCTTCTCCGTATGCGAGGCGTTTCTTACCAATGGCAACACGGTTAACGGTGGCACCGGCAATAACATTAACCTAAGCGCCGGCGGCAACATCGTTTCTGATGGCGTCTTGGTATCACCAACGGTGATCCAGTGCCTCTATAACGGTGCTGAGCCGATGGCGTAACTGCACTTGACGACTAGAGATCGCTCGCGCGACTCTTAACCCTTGGGTATTGCTTAGGGGCGAGTCACAACAGGCACACAATAAAGGCGGGAAGCTGGTCAGCTTCCCGCCTTTTGTTTTCAGGCCACTATGGCCTCAAGATGACGCGAAATTCGGTCTTTGGCCGGCTATGTCGAGGGTTGGCAAACGAAAACGCGGCCATTTCGAGCCTTGCACGCCATCTTGCGATTGTGACCCAGCAATTGTTTGGTTACCTCAGCCATTGTACCAAACCGCCTTGTGCCGCGGCGGGGTTGCCTCTAAAGAAGGTGGCTGCAAGCAGATTCGGCTGCAATTTTGGGGAGGAGTGTGGATGGTACGCATCAACCGGCGTAGGCTTTTGCAACTTTCCGGCGCCGGTGCCGCGACTGCAGCGGCAGGCGGGCTCGCTGGTATTTTGGCATCAAGCCGAGCACCCGCCTACGGACAGACGACCAACCTCCATTGGGTACGCTGGTCCGATTACGTACCCGCTTCCGACCAGCTGTTGCGGAACAAGATTGTGCCTGACGGCGAGAAAGCGCTCGGCATCAAGATCCAGTTTGAAACGATCAACGCGAACGACATTCAGGCGCGCGTGACCTCGTCGATCCAGTCCGGCAGCGGTCCCGATATCATCATGGCAGTCAATAACTGGCCGCAACTTTACGCAACCAGTCTCGCCGATGTCAGCGATGTCGCGGAGGAGATCGGCAATGCACAGGGCGGCTATTATGATATGTGCAAGACTGTCGGTATCTACGGTGGCAAGTGGATCGGCGTACCATGGGCAATCGGCGGCGGGCTCGTCGTCTATCGCAAATCGTGGCTGGCCGAGGCCGGTTACGAGAAATTTCCGGTGACTTGGGACCAATGGCACGACGCCGGAAGAAAATTGAAGGCGGCCGGTCATCCAATCGGGCAGACGCTCGGTCACACCTTTGGCGACGCATCGGGCTTCTGGTATCCGTATTTGTGGTCTTGGGGCGGCAAGGAGGTCGAGGCCGACGGCAAGACCGTGGCGCTCAACAGTAAAGAGACGATCGAGTCGGTCAAATTCGCGGTTCCGTTCTGGAACGATTGCTGCGACCCGGGCGGGCTGGCTTGGGACGACAGCAGCAACAACCGGGCGTTTCTGTCAGGAACAATATCTGCGACGAACAACGGCGCCTCGATCTATCTCGAAGCCAAAAAGAAGCCGGACATGTATCTGACCGACAAAGGTACAGCGATGAAGGACGACATCTCGCACGCGCCGCTGGGGACCGGTGCCGGCGGGCATTTCGCGCTGCCCGGGCCCTTTATCGACATGGTCATGGGCTATTCGAAGAATCAGAAAGCGGCTAAGGATTTCCTGCGCTGGGTGCATTCGAAGCCAGTATTCGAGGAGTGGTTTACTTCTCAGCAAGGCTACACCGACGGTGCGACCAAGTATTGGGAGAAGGACCCGGTCTGGGATAAAGACCCGGTGATGCTACCCTTCAGGGACTTGCCGAATAGCGCTCGTCTGATGGGTTATGCGGGACCACCAAACCAGAAGGCAGCCGAGGTGCAGACCAAATACATTATCGTCGACATGTATGCGAAGGCGGTTCAGGGCATGCCGGCCGAGGACGCGGTCAAATGGGCGACGGGGGAGCTCACCAAAGTATACGCCTGATTGCGCCTTGGCGCTGCGGAGGCCTCAAAGATGACCTTCACCACTGTCGCCGCCCCCCGCAGCTACGCTCGCACCCCGCGGCGCGGGCCGGTCACCCGGTTGCTCGAAGACGAGCGTTGGCTTGCGATCGTGCTGCTGCTGCCAACGGTGGTGCTGCTCGGCCTCTTTATCGCCTATCCCTTTATCAAAGGGATCATGCTGTCGGTGACTGACACCAAGGTTGGCGTGCCTGGCCATTTCGTCGGGCTGCAGAATTTTGTCAATGTCTGGCACGACGGTATCTTTCGCGTCGCGGTCTGGAACACCTGTATCTACACGGCCATTGCCACCATCTTCAAACTGGCGCTCGGCCTGTGGTTGGCGGTGCTGCTGAACAACAATTTCAAAGGAAAAGCCTTTACGCGGGCCTTTATCCTGCTGCCGTTCATCATTCCGACGGTGCTGTCGACCCTTGCCTGGAAATGGATGTTCGATCCGACCTTCAGCGTGATCAACTGGGGGCTGTATCGGCTTGGGATTATCGATCACCGCATCAATTGGCTCGGTGACCCGGATCTGGCACTGATTTCGGTCATCATCGTCAATGTCTGGCGCGGCGTTCCGTTTTTTGCAATCAGCCTTCTCGCTGGGCTGCAAACGATCAGCCCCGAACTGCACGAGGCGGCGGCGATTGACGGAGCGCGGGCCTGGCAGCGCTTTCGCCATGTGACCTGGCCGCTGTTGTTGCCGGTCACATTGGTCGTGATGCTGTTTTCGGTAATCCAGACCTTTGCCGATTTCCAGCTCGTTTATGTACTAACCGGCGGCGGGCCGGCCAACGCCACGCAGCTGTTTTCGACCTATGCCTATCAGATCGGTATCGGTACCGGGCTGTTGAGCCAGGGTGCGACAATCTCCTTGGCGGTGTTTCCGGTGCTATTGGTCGTGGTTATCGTGCAGCTCTTTTACATCCGCAAAGCAGAGACCCACTGAGCAATGATCGAAGGCGCATCCTGGCGGCGCTGGGTTTTCTTTTACGTTCCGCTGACCGCTTTTATCGTCGGGCTATTGTTTCCATTCTATTGGATGGTGATCACCACGGTCCGGCCCGATAACGAGCTTTACCGGCCATGGAATGCCCCTAATTATGCTCCATTCTGGACGACGCATCCAACCCTTGAACACATCAAAGATCTTTTAACCGAGACCCTGTTTACGACCTGGTTGTTGAACACAATGATTATCGCCTTGTCGGCGACGATCATTTCACTGTTCTGTGGCTTGTTGGCCGGATATGCATTGTCGCGATTGAAATTCCCGCTTGCCGGGGCGCTCGGCACAGGGATATTCATCACTTATCTCGTGCCGCAGACCCTGTTGTTTATTCCACTCGCCGATATTATCCGCAACTTCAGGCTGGGCGACTCGCCATGGGCCCTGATCCTGACGTATCCGACGTTCTTGATCCCATTTTGCACTTGGCTGATGATGGGCTATTTCAAGTCTATTCCCAAGGAGCTTGAAGAATGCGCCCGGATCGACGGCGCCACGCGCTGGAAGGCGATGCTGTTCATCATATTTCCGATTGCGGTGCCAGGGATTTTGTCGGCCGGTATCTTTGCCTTTACCTTGTCGTGGAACGAATTTATCTACGCGCTTGTCTTTCTGTCCTCGCCCGATGAAAAGACTGTGCCGGTCGGCGTGACCTCGGAGCTGATCCGCGGCGACGTGTTTTATTGGGGCGAACTGATGGCCGGCGCATTGCTTGGTTCGATCCCCGTTGCCTTCGTCTATTCATTCTTTGTCGAGCACTACGTTGCGAGCGTGACCGGCTCGGTCAAAGGCTAGCGTTCCATTTAGAGAGTACCATGGCTGAAGTCGCCCTGCAGAATCTCAACAAGAATTTCGATGAAGTCTATGCGGTTCGCGATGTAAATCTGGCAATTCACGACAAGGAATTTATCGTATTGGTCGGCCCGTCTGGCTGCGGCAAGACCACAACCCTGCGGATGGTGGCGGGGCTCGAGTCGATTTCGTCAGGCCGTATCCTGATCGACGACAAGGTTATCAATGATTTGCCGCCAATGGATCGTGATATCGCGATGGTGTTTCAGAACTACGCGCTCTATCCGCATATGAGCGTCTACGACAATATGGCGTTCGGCCTTAAGATGCGGAAATTCGATCGCGCCGATATCGGCCGTCGGGTGCAAGAAGCGGCCCAGATCCTCGGCATCGAGCAATTGTTGCAGCGCAAGCCGCGCCAGCTTTCAGGCGGTCAGCGCCAGCGCGTCGCCCTCGGCCGTGCGATCGTGCGCCATCCACAGGTGTTTCTGTTCGACGAGCCGTTGTCCAATCTCGACGCCAAATTGCGGGTGCAGATGCGTGTCGAGCTCAAGAAATTGCACGACTGGCTTGGCACCACGGCGATTTATGTGACCCACGATCAGGTCGAGGCGATGACCCTCGGCGACCGTGTTGTCGTCATGCGCGACGGTCTCGTGCAGCAGGTCGGCGAGCCGCTCGAACTCTACAACGAACCTGCGAACCGGTTTGTCGCCGGTTTTCTGGGCTCACCGGCGATGAATTTCGCGACCGTGAGGGTGCGCGAGGCCGATGGCGTGCTGTGGGCCGAGAATAACGGTATCCGCATCCGGGTGCTCGGCCAAACCGCGGGGCGGCTGCGCCGCCATGCCGGGGAGCAGGTTACGATGGGGATCCGGCCTGAAGACTTGCATCTCGCTTCCGCAGCAGACCCGCTCGAACTGGGTTTCGACGCGGTGATCGAGGTCGTCGAGAAGCTCGGCTCAGAGATCCTCCTCGACGTGGCGGTCGGCGAGACGACGATGGTGGCATCGGTTGAGCCGCATGTGCGCGTTGGCGTCCACGAGAAGCTGCGGCTGGCGATCAACCCCGAACGATTGCACTTTTTCGACACCACATCCGAAGTCGTGATCTGAGCAGAAGCCCGGCGAACAAAAGCATCTATTGGCCTAGCTTGCGTTGACGATTTGCGTTCGCCCGGGCTGCGAAGGTAAAAAATAATTCAGCGCGGAAATTTGATGACAAGGGAGGATACGCCAATGTCAAAGAACAGTGGACTGCTTTGGATCTGTGGGTTTTTTGGTTTGCTCGCGTCTGCGAATGCGCAAACACCACCCGCTTCCACGGCTGCATCGACGTTCGACGGCACTTATCGGCTCGTGTCCACCAGCAACGTAAATGCAACCTATACCGACAGGAACGGCCGGACAGCCCCATGTCCCAACAGAAAACCGGGGCCGCTCCATATCGAGCACGGGCAAGCGCGATACACCAACGCGACAGGCTACAAGCTTAGAGGCACGGTCGGGCCGCAGGGCGAGCTGGCGATGGACCTGGTCGCACCGCCCAACAGCAGCAACGCCGGCTCCCAACCGCTCAATTTAAGTGGCGGCGGCCAAATCGATAGCACCGGTACCGCGCGCGTCCGCCAGACCAGCAATTCTTGCAGCTATGATTTCGTCTGGCAAAAAGCAGCCCAATAAAGTCCTAATGGAGAAATCGTGATGCGCGTTACGACCCGTCGCCGCTTTCTACGGCTGTCTGGTCTGGGTGCGGTAGCTGCAGGGAGCGGTGGTCTCGCCGGTATTTTTGTATTAGGGCGAGCGCCGGCCTTTGCCCAGGGCACGACGTTGCACTGGCTCAAATTTGTCGATTTTGTGCCGGTCTCTGATCAGTTGCTGCGCGGCAAGATCGCCGATGAAGCCCAGAAGGCGCTCGGCATCAAACTCCAGGTCGAAACCATCAACGGCGATGGCGTCCAGGCGCGGATCAGCTCGGCGATCCAGTCAAAGACCGGCCCCGACATCCTGATGGCGGTCAACAATTGGGCTCAGCTCTATGCCGACAGTGCCGTTGATGTCAGCGATATCGCCGAAGAAATCGGCAAGGCGCAGGGTGGCTACTACCAAACCGCGCGCGACGTCGCCTTTGACGGCACGAAGTGGATCGCGGTTCCGTACACGATTCTCGGCGCCCTGCTGGTCAATCGTGTTTCATGGTTTAAGGATGTCGGTTCCGGCCCCGACAAGTTTCCCCAGACCTGGGAGGAATACCGCGCTATCGGCAAATTGTTGAAGGCCAAAGACCGGCCCTACGGCCAGACATTGGCGCATGCCTTTGGCGACGGTCCGGCCTTCTGGTATCCCTATCTGTGGTCGTGGGGCGGCAAGGAGGTCGAGGTCGATGGCAAGACCGTCGCCTTGAATAGCAAGGAGACCCTCGAATCGGTCAAATTCGCGGTTCCGTTCTGGAACGATTGCTATGATGCCGGGGCCTTGTCCTGGGACGACGCCGGCAATAATCGCGCCTTTCTCGCCAATACGATCAGTTCGACCAACAACGGCGCCTCGATCTACTTGTTGGCTCGCAGCAAGCCCGACACTTACCTCAGCGAGCAAGGGACACCGATTTATAAAGACATGTTCCATGCGATGCTGCCAAAGGGGCCGGGCGGCCAGTTCAGCTATCACGTGCCGTTCTCGAATATCATCCCGGCTTATACGCCCAATCAGAAGGCGGCCAAGGACTTCCTACGCTGGTTCCAGTCCAAGCCAATTTATAGCCAGTGGTTTACGTCACAGCAGGGCTTCTCGGTCGGCAGCACCAAAATGTGGGAACAGGACCCTCTGTGGAAGATCGATCCGGTCATGGTGCCGTTCCGCACCGCGGCGGAGAGCGGGCGCTATGCCGGCTATGCCGGGCCGGCCGGGCGCGCCGCCGCCGAAGCGATCTCAAAATTCATCATCGTCGATATGTATACGAAGGCGGTGCAAGGCATGGCGCCCGAGGATGCCGTCAAATGGGCGCATGAAGAGATGGTCAAAATCTACAATGGATGACCACATCTCCAGGCCTCATGCCGGTCTTGATGTGATTTGACCGCGAAAATGGCTTTACGGCAGAACCGATGATCCTGACACCAATTCCGCGCGAAGCACTCGCTGGGGTGCTCGAACGCTTTGCGGCTGGGGTGCATGAACCGCGAGCCTCGAGCGTGTTTGAGGAAATCCGCGCGACGGCGCCGGATCGCGCCGCCGCGCCCGAAGCCGAGGAACATCGCCTGACGGCGCTGGATTTTGCCCGCCATTGCGGCATGGCGGTGCACCCGCCGGGAACCGAGTGCCGGTTCAATTGGGATGGAACGGCGCTGAACGGCGATACCGAGGCCTATGTGATCCTGCACGAAACCGCTCATTTCGTGCTGGCGCCGCCCAGGCGGCGGCAACTGGTCGATTTCGGTCTCGGACCGGGTCCGGATACGCTCGACCGGGAAGCCGCCGAGCAAGCAACGGTATTAACCCCACTCGCGCGCGATGAGGACGAAGCAGCGGCGTCGTTGCTCGGCATCGTGTGGGAGGCGCGGCTCGGTCAGCCGGCCATCGCCTCGTTTCTCGATCAGAACTGGCTCGAGGGTCTCGAACGCTCGGCCGCTGCGCATTTCACGCGGGTCGCGGCTGGATTGCAGGACCGCGGAGTGCTCGCTCTTAATCCGCACTGGATAATCGCTCGCAACCAACGCCTCGAATCCCGTTGTGGAATTTGGCAGGAAGCAGCATGCACCTAGAAATTGTGCTCTCCCGCGGACCCGCCGATGCATTAGGTGCGGTGCTTGAACGCCGGAAAGCCCGTGCTCGATATCCATCGACAACCGATAGGATGCCGGGATGACTGAGCCGCGAATTGTCACCGTCTATATCGATTACAAGAGCCCTTACGCCTATCTCGCCAAGGATCTCGTTTACGCCCTCGAGCGTGACTGCCCGGTTCGGCTCGACTGGCGGCCATACATTCTCGATATCCCGAGCTTTCTCGGTTCCGCCCGGGTCGATGACAGCGGGCGAATAATCGACAATGACCGCAACGCACATCAATGGCGGCGGGTGCGGTACAGCTATATGGATTGCCGGCGGCAGGCGCGGAAGCGGGGGCTCGTCATTCGCGGAACTCGGAAAATATGGGACTCGACGATTGCAGCATGCGGCATGCTCTACGCCAAGCGGCTGGGAGACGCGGTGCTGCATCGATATAACGATCTGATCTTTGAGCGCTTCTGGAAGCGCGAGCTCGACATCGAGGATCCAGATGTGGTCGGCGCAGTGCTGACGGAGTCCGGTGCCGATGCCCGAGACTTTCCAGCTTACCTGGCGAAGGAGGGAAGAGAAGGGCTCGATCGGATTTGCCGCGACGCCGAGGCGCTAGGAGTCTTTGGGGTACCGAGTTTCATCATTGATGGAGAGCTGTTCTGGGGCCGCGAACATCTGCCTGACATTCGCCAAATGCTCGGGGCCCCGTCGCGTGAGGCGGAGACAAATTTCTCGTAAACAGCGCTTATTCTTCCGCTGTGCAGCCGAGGCTTGCATTTAATGGCTTGGCTCGACCATTCAGGGTAGAATTACTATGCAGATGCGCAGAACAGCAGCAATTTCCTGATCGGCAAACCCGACGCCCTCGCAAGTCGGCGCGGCGTCGTCAAATGATGACGCAACGTTTTCGGCATGCTAGGCGTAATTTAACGAAAGCGTCAAGAAACCCCGCGGCTCGCACCGATCAGCCGAGGGGGTGGGCGTTTGTGCTGTCGATTTGACGAGGACAAGAGGATGGACCTGCACGACACGATACGCACTTACCGCCTGTTTTCCGGGTCTTACGACATTTTTTTCGGCCCGGTTTTTCATCCCGGACGCAAAGAGGCGGTGCGCATCGCGAACGACCGACCGGGGCAGCGCATCCTCGAAGTCGGCGTCGGCACCGGCTTGTCATTGCCGCATTTTCGCTCCGATTCGCGGGTGACCGGCATCGACGTGTCCGCCGAGATGCTGGACAAGGCAAAGCGCCGCACCGAGCGTATGGGTCTTGCCCATGTCGAGGGCCTGCATCTGATGGACGCCGAGAATCTTGGGTTCCCCGACAATACATTCGATGCGGTCTTGGCGCTTTATGTTGCCTCGGTCGTCCCCGACCCGGCGCGTTTTGCCGCCGAAATGCGCCGTGTGTGCATCCCTGGCGGGACAATCGTCGTCGTCAACCATTTCACCAGCGAGAACCCGCTGGCGCGTTTTATGGAGAAGCGTCTCGCCCATCTCGCCCGGCATATCGGCTTTCACGCCGATTTTCCGTTCGAGGACTTCCAGCAGGCGAGCCGGCTGTCCATCCGCGAAGTGCGGCCGAGCAATCTTTTTGGCTATTGGAAGCTGTTGCGCTGCGTCAACGAAAAGCCCGCATCAAGCCCCAAATAGCGGATGCGAAGACAAGCGGCTGTGGCAATGACTTAATCGAGTTCATACCGCGCTCCGCGCTTGACCATATCGTCGCGAGCGAAGCGAAACTCTCTATTCCGGATGATACCAATTGGGCCGCCGCCTTTCGGCGAAGCTGGCGAGGCCTTCGCCGGCTTCGGACAGCCGCCGGCGCGCCGCCGCTTCGAACGCGATCCGCTCCCGGAAGCCCGGCGTGTCGGATGTCTCGACCGCTTCGGCGATCAGCCTCTTGGTCATCGCCGCCGCTTCCGGCGCCGCCATCAATAAATTGTCCACGATCCGCGCAGCCGCGGCTTCGAGCGCACTGGACGGGTGGATCTGGTGGACGAGGCCGATGCGCAGCGCCTCGGCGGCGTCGAACCGCTCGCCGGTCAGGGCCAACCGCCCCAAGGCGCGCGGACCGAGTCGGTCGACGAGCAGCGGGATGATCGGCGCCGCGGTGATGCCCCAACGCACTTCGCTGATCGCAAAGACCGCGTCTTCGGCGGCGATCGCGATATCGCACGCGGCGGCGATGCCAACTCCGCCGCCAAAGCAGCCGCCATGGATGACGGCGACGGTCGGCCGCGGAAACCGGCACAGCCCATCGATTGCGGCCATCGTGCGCCGGGAGAAATCGAGATTGTCCGCCGCCGGCACCGTGCCGAGATGCCGCAGAAAGGCGAGATCGGCCCCGGCTTGGAAATGCCGTCCGGCGCCGCGCAGGACGACGCAGCGCAGGTCCAGCTCGCGCGACAGCCGCGCGAAGGTCTCGATCAGCCCGTCGATCAGCGCGCTGTCGTAGGCATTGCCGACCGCCGGCCGGTTCAACGTCACTGCGGCGACGCCGCGGGCGTCGATAGCGCACAGCACCGTGTCGTTGTCGGGCATGGCCGGGCCTAATCGACAATGCTCTTGGCCATCTCCCGCAAGCGGATCTCGCGCAACAACTCCTCGACGACGCCGCAGGCAAACCCAAGTGAGGTTTCATCGACGAGCCGACCCTCTCGGATCTTTGTGGCGACCGAGGTGATGATGCATTCGCGCGCCAGCACCACCCGCGCCATCATCGAATCGATCGCCACCTTGATGTGTTCGAGGCAGCGGGCGCCGCTCTGCGCGCCGGGCGAGGTCGCCATGATTGCCACCGGCTTGTAGGCCATGACCGAGGTGAAGGCCGGGCGCGACGCCCAATCGAGCGCGTTTTTCAAGACCCCGGGGATGCTGTGGTTGAACTCTGGCGCGCATAGCACGAGACCGTCGGCCTCGGCGATCGCGGCGAGCATTGCCTTGACCGGGGCCGGCCGTTTTTCGCCCTCGAAATCCTGGTTGTAGAGCGGGATCGGCGCCAGGTCCCAGATCACGAGATCGGCGGTGCCGGCGAACATCTCGCGCAGAGTTGCGAGCACTGCATTCGAATAGGAGCCGGCCCGCAAGCTGCCCGACATTCCGATCAGGCGGGGCGGTGTCGTCTCTGGCATGTTATTGTTTCCTCGGGCAGCGGAGAGGCGCCTCTCATAGCCAATGGCGCTTCGCGATGGCAACCTTTTCGCATCGCGAACGCGCCGCGCTGCCAAAAGATCGTCGGCGTCGTGGCCGCGCGGCAGGAGGATGTATTCAAAAATGACATTGCGCATTTCCCGCCGCGGGCTGGTGCCGCCGTTCATCGCGATGGACGTGTTGCGCGCTGCAACAGAGCGCGAAGCGGCTGGTGCCGATATTATTCACCTTGAGGTCGGCCAGCCGGGCACGCCGGCGCCGCAGCAAGTCGTCGAAGCGGCGCGGCGGGCGCTCGAAAATGACCGCATCGGTTATACCGACGCCCTCGGTATCGGATCACTGCGCGAAGCAATCGCCGCCCATTACCGTGCACAATATGGGGTTGCAGTCGATCCTGCCGAGGTCGTCGTAACCACTGGCTCCTCCGCCGCATTCCAGTTGGGGTTTCTCGCCGCATTTGAAGCCGGCGACCGGGTGGGGCTTGCGGTCCCGGGATATCCTGCCTATCGCAACATTCTGACCGCGCTTGGCATCGAGCCGGTGCTGATCGAGGTCGGCGAGAATACGCATTACCAGCTGGACGTGGATTTGCTGGCTGCCGCGGGGCCTCTCGATGGCCTGATCGTCGCCAGCCCGGCCAATCCGACTGGCACGATGATCGGTCCAAGTAACCTGAGGCGACTCATCGAATACTGTGCCAGCCAAGGTATTCGCCTCATCTCGGACGATATTTATCATGGTATTACGTACGAAAACGAGGCGGCAACGGCGCGCGCCTGGGGACGTGACGCGGTCGTCATCAATTCGTTTTCAAAATATTACAGCATGACCGGCTGGCGCATTGGTTGGATGCTGGTGCCCCCCGATCTGTTGCGCTCGGTTGAGTGTCTGGCGCAGAATTTCTACATATCGCCGCCGGCCCTGTCTCAGCGCGCGGCGATTGCCGCTTTTGATTGCCGCCCCGAACTCGACGGCCATGTCGCCCGCTATCGAGCCAATCGGGACCTGTTGATTGGCACTCTGAGAGCCGCTGGCCTGACCCGTTTCGCACCGGCGGACGGCGCATTTTACATCTATGTCGATATTTCGGAATTGAGCGGCGACAGCGAGGAAATTTGCCGCCGGCTGCTGGCCGAGACCGGGGTGGCGATCACCCCCGGTCGCGATTTTGATCCGATTTGCGGCGGCGACTGGGTCCGCCTGTCGTTTGCCGGCTCAACCGACGATATCGTCGAGGCCAGCCGCCGCCTCGGGAATTGGTTATCCCGTCAAACCTGAACTCTGTGCCATCCGGCAGCATGTCGGAACACAGAGCCGCTAGAGTTTTGCAGGGTCACCACCACCAGCCGTACCAGCCCCACCATGGCCCGGCAAAGATAATGACCAGCCAAAAGATAATGAACAAGACCACGAGCAGGCCAATTCCGCCGGTTGGACCCCATGAATTGTAATAATAGGACCGCCGATATCCATAATACCCAAAGCTGCTGATCAATAGCCAGATAATGACTATCCAAATGATCCACCACCACCACATCTCGTCACCTCATCCGTAACTCGGTTAAAAAACGAAACAGATAGGGCGGGAGATGGTTCACATATCGGTGGGTGTGCTTGCTTTTACGTGAATTGCAGGCGCGAAAACACAGGCTTGCGAACGCTACAGCTGCTTATGCTTCAGCGCTGGGGTTTGCTCACGGATCAAACGCGACCGCATGCATGATGCGGCCCGGCAACAGGATGAAGCCGCCGGCGATGACCAGGGTGCCGGTGAATAGCATCAACATCCGGCGGTGCTGTCGGACATCGTGATGGCCGAGAAGCCAAAGCTACCCGGCGGCCCCGGTTTTGCCTTCCTGATCCTGAGTTGGTGCCGGGACGCCACCGCAGCGATCAACCCAAAGCACACCATCCAGGCTAACCCCAATACCGTTCACTTAAGTGCTCTCACCACAATATGCTGTAGGCTTTGATTTTCATTATATACTTCATATAGTAGTAGCGCGTCTCAACTGAACAGCATTGAGGCTAACCCGCCAAAAACATCCGGGCACGCGGCGGTTCTTCGCTCAGCTGGCGGAAACCGCCATCTGTGCGATCGACGATCCGACCATCTTTGATGATCAGAGAAATCTCGGTCGGGCGTTGCAAAACGGTGATGTCGGCGAGCGGATCATTGTCCCAAATGACAATGTCGGCGAGCCTGCCCGGGGCAATTACGCCAACCTCGCCCGCGAGGTTGACTATGGCGGCATTGCTGCTGGTATTGGCGACGATCGCTTCCATCGGCGTCATTCCGATCTCCTTGACGAACAACTCCGCCTCCTTGCCATGCCATTTTCCGTGGCTGAAGGCGGAGGCATTGCCGGTGTCGCTGCCGCTCAGGATCGGGATGCCACGGTCGCGCGCATTGCGGATCATTTGGAAGGAGGTGTCGAGCTGCGCCCGCAAGCGATCACGCACCCGGTCACCGAAGCCCCGCCCTGCTGCGCCATGCTCGACCCCGATCCACGGCGAGGTCAAGACGGGCGCAATCGGCATCCCGGCCTTGGCGATGATGTCGAGGTCGTCCTCGTCCGCCCAGTCGCCGTGGTAGATCAGATCGACGTCGGCCTTGGCCGAGGCGCGGGTCGAAGTCGAGCCGCGGGAGTGGATCGCGACCTTGACATTATGCCGGTGGGCTTCCTCGACGACCGCGGCGATCTCGTCATCGGCGACCGTCTGGATATCGCCCCAGGTGGAATCGGCGATCTTGATCAGGTCGACCCCGCGCTTGCATTGCTTGCGGGTCTCGCGGATGAACTCGTCACGCGTGTTGCACAAGATGCCCGCCGCATCGGCCGGGGTTCCCTCATAGGCGGGGTAGGGATCGGGGTCGAAGATGCCGCCGTAAGTGCTGAGCGCTCGGCCGGCAACGACCATTCGCGGGCCTTCGAGCAGCCCGCCATCGACCGCCTCGCGCACCGTCACATCGGTGAACCATTTGCCGCCCGGCACGGCGATGCTGGTGACCCCGGCGCGCAATATGCGGCCGATCGCATGCGACGCCCATAAGGTGCAGAATTCGGCACTCGACGTATACTTCGCCCCCGGCAACGCGCCCTGGTGCAGCGAGATGTGGCAATGGGCATCGACCAAGCCGGGCAGAATGAATTTGCCCGCTGCCTCGATGACCGTATCATCCGGGGTCTCAGGCCGAACCGAGCCAGCGGCACCGCCGACGTGGGAGATCCTGTTTCCCTCGACGACAATGAGCGTATTCGTGACTGGGTCGCGCCCAGATCCGTCAATCAATGTCCCGTTCTTGATCAGCAGCCGCGGCACGGAATTCGTCATGACAGACCCCTCCCTATACGATCGATAGCAAGGTTACGGCATGGCCGCAGCGAGCAACAACAGACAAGGTCCTGACAAGTCCCTTACCTACGCGGCACTTGTCATTGTCGCCGGAGTTTTAGCCACGACTCTGGCACAACCGCAGGTGTTGGCGCGCCTTCCGCTTCAGAATCTGCTCAAGAACGAATTGCACACGGACCGAACCGCCAATGCCGCGTTCTTTTTCTGGGCGGGGCTGGCTTGGTATCTGAAACCCTTCGCAGGCATCTTGACCGACGCGTTCCCGCTCTTTGGCAACCGGCGAAAAAGCTACATTCTGATAAGCGCCACCTTGGCGGCACTGTCGTGGCTGGCTTTGATGGTCACGCCCCACGAATACCGTGGGCTGCTGTTCGTAGTAATCGTGATCAACACCTTTATGATGATCGCAAGCACGGCGGTCGGCGGCTACATGGTCGAAACCGCCCAGGCCACTTCGGGCTCCGGCCGTCTCACCGCCATTCGCCAATTCATCCAGCAAGCCTGTTTTGTCATCAACGGCCCAGCCGCCGGATACCTTGCCAGTATTGCCTTCAGCTGGACCGCTGCGGCTTGCGGCGGCATCATGTTTATGCTGGTGCCTGTGACCGTCCTGTTTTTGAACGAACAGCGCAAACAACTGGATTCACGCGAAGTCCTGGACAACGCCAGAAGACGGCTCGTTGAAATCGGAACAGCGCGCACGATGTGGGCGGCTGCGGGCCTGATGGCCCTATTCTATATTGCTCCGGGTTTTGCCACCGCGCTCTTCTACAGGCAGCAGAACGAGTTACACTTCAATACCCAAATGCAGGGTTTCCTGCAGTTGATCGCGGGCGTTTGCGGCACACTGGCTGCTGTCGGTTACGGAGTGTTGTGCCGGCGGCTTAATCTTCGCACATTGCTGGTTTGTTGCATGCTCTTAGCCACGATCGCCAACTTTGGTTACCTGTTCTACTCGTCGATCGCACGGGCGCAAGCGATCGAAGGATTGAACGGTTTCGGATACACATTGGCCGAGTTGGCGCTGATGGATCTTGCCGTGCGCTCAACTCCCGCCGGGAGCGAGGGTTTGGGCTTTTCGATCATGATCAGCGTGCGAAATCTGGCCCTATTTGGAACTGACTGGTTCGGCTCAAATTTGCTGGACCAATATCATTTGTCCTTTAATTCATTGGTGATCGCCAATTCCGCCACTACTCTGATCGCGGTTCCCTTCGTCTTTCTGCTCCCCCGACTCGTCGTCGCTCGGAAGGAGGCCGAGATCTACGAGGCGGCGCCTATGCTTAAAAGGGCGCTCGAGTGAAACCATAAGCCAAAGGATAACTGGTCGGAACCACCCGAGAGGTTCACAATCACCGCGAGCACACTTTGCGACCGATCACCTTCGTGGCAGATTGGGCGTCAGGGCGATGCCCGGGTGGCTTAACTTAATGCATGCTGGCGCGGTCGTCCTGCGTATCAGTCGCTTCCGGCACCCGGCTCGGCGCAGCACCTATCGGAGCACAGCCGGCGAGGGCGAGCGTGACAAGAAGCACGGCGACCCCCTTACGCCAACTCATTATCTCCGCCACCAACCGTGGTGCCCCTATCCCACTGCGATCAGCTCGATCAGGCTCGGATCATTGTTTTTGATATTACCCACCCGCGGGCTCACCGGCCCGCAGGTCATCTTGTCCGACCGATAAACACAAGCATTGCTTTCAGCCGCGCCGGATCGGCGGGCTCCTCGCCTGGCCACGCCAGCCAGTTCTGCCGACCGAGGTCACACCAGCGACATGGATGAATTGAGGCTTGCGACCGGCACTTCGGACAATCGGATGGCATCCACAGGACCGCCGCCGCAGAGCCACCAAATTCAGACCGGCAGTCCCGCGAGTACGCGGAGCACCAGTTTTGGTGTTTTCGCCACCGGTGACTATGATCGCGTGTCGATTTTGCGACTGTGGGCCGAACGACCCACACCGCTGTGGGAGGAAATGCATTGATCTTGCGGTCGGGCGCTGCTCGTCGGTCTCGTGGCTGCTTTGGTCGCCAGGCATCGTCAGAAACCGCGCGATGAGAAGCGAGCCACGCTCGGCCAACCGTGGGCCACTGACCATCGCGATCATGCTGGCCAACATCATGCAAGGGCTCGACACCACGATTGCCAACGTGGCGCTGCCGCATATCCGCGGCAGCCTGTCGGCCTCTCTGGACCAGATCTCCTGGGTGTTAACCTCATACATCGTCGCCGCGGCGATCATGATGCCGCTGACCGGCTGGCTGGCGGCGCGGTTCGGCATCAAAATCGTGTTCGTGCTCTCGGTCGCAGGGTTCACCTTAACCTCCGCCCTGTGCGGCAGCGCTGTGAGCCTGACCGAACTCGTCCTTTGGCGCACGCTCCAGGGAGTGTGCGGCGCCGGCTTGGTGCCGTTGACGCAAGCCGTGCTGTTGCAGATCAATCCGCCCGAGCGACATGGCCAAGCCATGGCAGTGTTTGGCATCGGGACGATACTGGGGCCGATCTGCGGCCCGGTGCTCGGCGGCTGGCTGACCTATGACTACAATTGGCGCTGGGTATTTTACATCAATCTGCCGTTCGGGGTCGTCGCCACTCTTGGCATGCTGATTTTCGGTCACGACAGCCGTCATGCCCATCGCGAGCCATTTGACTTTTTGGGCTTCGTCACCCTGAGTTTCGCGATCGGCGCGTTGCAGCTGCTGCTCGACCGCGGCGAACTCAAGGACTGGTTCGGATCGACCGAAATCTGGGTCGAGGCGGTTGTTTGCGGTGTCGGTTTCTATCTTTTCGTTGTCCACACCGCGACCGCGACCGATCGCTCATTTCTGAACCGAGATCTGTTGAAAAATGTGAATTTCGTGGTCGGCACCGTGCTGATGTTCATGGTCGGGCTGATCATGAACGCCACCTTGGCGTTGCTGCCGACAATGCTCCAAGATCTGATGGCCTACCCGGTGCTTACGACTGGTCTGGTGACCGCCCCCCGCGGCATCGGCTCGATGATGGCGATGTTCGTTGTCGCTCGGCTGATCAACCGCATGGACAACCGGTTGATCATTTTTATCGGATTGCTGCTGACCGCAGTCTCGATGTGGCAGATGACCGAGTTTTCCCTGGCGATGGGAATGGAGCCGATCATTGTCTCCGGGCTGGTTCAGGGCTTTGGCTTGGGCTGCACCTTTGTGCCGCTGAACACCATCGCGTTGTCCAATCTTCCGCGCCATATCCTGACCCAGGGGACCGCGCTGCGCAGCCTGATGCGCAATCTCGGCGGCAGCATCGGCATTGCTGTGCTCGAGGCGCTGCTGACCCAGAACACCCAGATTGTGCATTCCCGCCTGGTCGAACAGCTGCGGCCCGACAATCCGCTCGCCCGTGCCCCCTATCTCGCCGCGCCCTACAGCCTCACGGCCCCTTCGGGCATCGCAGCGCTCAATGGAGAGGTCACGCGCCAGGCGGCAATGATCGCTTACCTGGATAATTTCGCCCTGCTGATGGTGATCTCGATCGCCTCGGCCGCGCTGTTGCTTTTGATCCGTCCGAGCCAGCCCGCCGCCAGTGCGCCTGCTATGGACGGCGGTCCACGGTCGAGGCGGCCGGCGGGCGCCGATTGATAGCCCTCGCGTCCCCGGGGCATGCGCTGGGTTATTCGGGAGGCCGTTTATACCATACGCGGCCGTCCTTGATCGTCAGCTGGGCGATCAGCCGGCGCCTGGCGGTGATGGTGTTGCCGTCGCTGTCGCGCAGCGGGAAGTTGCCGTCGCGCAGTTCGAACACGGCGATGTCGGCGTTGGCGCCGGGCTTCAGCGTACCGACGGTGCCTTCATAGCCGAGGATCTTCGCCGGCGCGGCGGTTGACCGCGCGACAACATCGTCGAGCGACATGCCGAAATGCAGCAATTTCGACATCGTCGTCGGCAGATCGAAGACCGGTCCATTGGTGGCGCTGGTAAAGGTGAGGTCGGTCGAGATCGTGTCGGGCAGAAATCCCTGGTCGAGCGCTTTCTCGATCAGTGGGAAGCTGAAGTGGCTTCGGCCATGGGCGCAGTCGAAAATGATGCCGTGGCGCTGCGCCTCGACGACTTCCTTGAGAACCAGCTGCTTCTCCTGACCCATGATCCCGTGCGCCCGGCCGTGGTAGCAGTGTGTGACGATGTCGCCCGGCTTCATATGCGCGAGCAACTCGGGCAGCGGGATCGGTGAGTCGGTGATGTGCATCATCATCGGCGCCCCGCCGGCCATATCTGCGGCCTTGCGCGCCAATTTGACCGGCTCGGGGCTGTATTCCCAAACCAGCCCGGGTCCGTAGCGGAGTTTGACGCCGATTGCGAGATCGGGGTTTTCACTGATCGTGCGGGCGCAGCCTTCGGGATCGGCGTAGGGGAAATGCGACAACTCGCCGCCGCGCGAGGTGCCGACAATGCCAATCGCCGACAGATTGACAAAGGCACGGGTGCGGGTGCGCACCTCACGATCGATGACTTGGCGCAGTCCGGCGAAGGTCGCCGAGCCGGTGCTGCCGGCGTCGCACAAGGTGGTCACACCGCTCGCCCGACAAAAGCGATCGGTGTCGCCGGCCATGTCATGCGCGTTGACGAAAATATGGGCATGGATGTCGACCAGCCCCGGCGTCACCAGCCGGCTTTTGACGGCGATGGTGCGGCGTGCCTCCGCGGTCGGCAATGAGGGCCCGACCGCAACGATCTTGCCGCCGGCGATCCCGATATCCATCACTCCCCGGAACCCCGCGGCGGGATCGAGCACTTCGCCGCCGGCAAGGATAAGATCATATTTCATCTCGCCATCTTTCCCTGTTGGCTTTTATCCATCCTCTGCGATCGGGGCGAGGGCGGCAATCCAATCCCGGTGTTGGCCCAGGCAAAAGACGTTTTGTCAGCCAATTCGCCTCGTCCGTTTGGTTGGCTTCGCGATGTTCGGCGAGCACGCTACCCGATCATGGGCAATCAACGGTGAAACCATCGCTGCGGGCGGCGGTACGCTTGGACTCATCAACTATTGAGCGCAACGCCGCTCAGCAATTAGTATCGATCTTGTATCGATTGACCGGCTGAATAACCCAATGATCTACAAGATCTGTCCCCTGTCAATCTGGCGTGAAGCGGAGCGCCAGGGCTCGTTCTCAGGTTACGGGATCGACCAACAGGATGGCTATATCCACTTCTCTACAGCGGTTCAGCTTCGAGAAACCGCCGCCCGGCATTTCGCGGGTCAGGATGGGCTCGCTTTGGTCGCGGTCGATGAGACGGTTCTTGGGGCCGCCCTCAAATGGGAGCCAGCGCGAGGCGGAACCCTGTTTCCCCACCTCTATAGCGATCTCGCGTTAGCTGCGGTGCGATGGACCAGGCCATTGCCTCTCGGCGCAGATGGACGGCACTTATTTCCTGAACTTAAATATTGAGGTAGACAGTCGTGCCTCGTACGAGATTGGGTTCGATCCAGCAAACACGAAGGGCCAGCAAACACGAAGGGGAGAGAGTCGTCATGAAAGTGGTCACGCTCAAAGACATCCCGAACGCACCGATGGAAGGGGCTGAGCCGATTGCAGGGTACACGGGCCCTGTTTCCCGGTCGCGTCAGACGATCATTCAACCCGGAGAGTCCGCCAACTATAACTGCAGCGTGGTGAATTTCAGCCAAGGCTGCACCACGGGATGGCATACCCATAACTGCGACCAGGTGTTGATCGTAACCTCGGGTTCCGGCATGGTCGCAACCGAGCGCGAACAACGCGAGATCAATGTCGGTGACGTCGTGCACATCAAGGCCGGCGAGCGCCATTGGCATGGCGCCAAGGCTGATAGCACGATGGGGCACATCACGATCACACTCGCCGGCAGCCAAGCCACCCACGGATAGATTGCCACCCCGCGGACGATCCCATCCAGCCTGGGCGGGCTCACCTTGCCGCGATTAGTAGTCGAATTGGTATTTGACACCAAGGCTGGTGCCTGCGGACTCGGTCGGGGTCGCGCCCGGGGTGGCGTTGGCGCCGGTGCCGACCGTTCCCACCACCTTGAGGCCTTTGGTGATATCGATCTCGACCCTGGCTTGACTGCTGTTGCTGCCCGCACCCTGTTGCGCGCCAATATAGACGCGTCGCGAGACGTAGCGGCCGACCTGCAATGCTGCGCTGCCATTCGCCCCGGTGCCGATCGACAGCTGTTCCAACCCGAGCCGCTGGCGAAGCCCGCTAAGTGGATTGCTGCCGCTCGGGGTAGCACCGCTGAGCTCAGCCAGCGAACCCGCCGCTGCGGCAAGCTCGAACGGGCTCAACGATGCGCTGCTGCGGTGAAACAACAGTTGCGCCAGTACCTCGTCCTGGGGCAGCTCGGGGGTACTGGTCAGCGTGATTTTGGGCTTGCTCGCGGTGCCGGTGATCGACAGCACGGCGCTCATTGTGCTGGTGGTGCTGGTGACTGCAAAATTGAGGCTTGGATCGGTCAGGCTGCCGCCGTTAAAACTGACCTCGCCCTTGTCGAAGGTCAGCGTTTGCCCGGCGATGCTCAGATTGCCGCGGACCATGTGAAAGCTGCCCAGCGGCTGCGGCGCGGCAGTGTTGCCGCCAACCCTTACAGAGCCGGCGAGCTCGGCAAACAAGCCGCGCCCGCGCATCACGACTTGATGCGCGGCAACAGTCAGGTCGAGTCCGATTGCTGCCGGTGGCGCAGGCGGTGGCGGGGGTGGCTCGCCGATAACACGAACATTGAGGACCGGCACCGTAACCGGCATACGGTTCGGGATGCCGATCTCGGCATGCAGCACATCGATTTTACCGCCGATCGTGAGCTTGCCGAGGGCCTCGCCACGCAGGTTCAGGTCGGCATTGAGAGCCGCCGTTAGAAGATCGCTCGCCAGCGGGCGGGCATTGCGCGCACTAATTTCGAAATTGACCGGCAGCCCTCGCCCCGACAGATCGACCGAGCCGCTGATCCCCAGTGTTCCCGGCCCAGCCCGGCCTTGCAAGCTCGTCAGCTGTACCCTGCTTCCGGCGGCTTCGAGCCGTCCGGTGATGTTGGTGATATGGACACCCAGAGCAAAGTCGTCGATCGCCGCGTCCATCAATCGGGCTGCGCCGCTTACACTCGGCGCGCGCAAGGTTCCGCCAACTCGGGCATCGAGCGAAACCCGCCCTGCTATCCGCCGCCCGCTTGCTGTCAGCAGCGGATCGAGCATCGCGAGATCGAGCGCCCCAACAGCATGTAGATCAATTGGTGCAGAAGGGGCGGTCGCCAGCTGTCCATTAACGGATAGATTGGCTGATGGTCCGGCAGTCAATCGCGCGTCAATGCGTGCACTTGTTCCGGCGACCTCAGCCGATGCGGTCACATTGGCCGCAGGAAGCGCTCGGCCCGCGCTACTTCGCAGGCGAAGCCCCATAGCCGCCAACTGAACCTTGCCTTCGGGACGGTCCGGCGTGCCGGTAAAATGGGCCTCGCCGCGCACAACGCCGTCGGCGGCAAAGCCCGGAGCGAAAACAGCGGCCACATCGGCCGAAATGTTGCGCATCGTCACCGCCACATCGAGCGTCGGCGACACCCGACCATTCGCCTCGATTGCGCCCTGCCGAAGCCCCAAGCCGAGATGGTCGAGGACAATACCGTTGCCAAACGCGATGCGGGCCGGGGCCAGCAGATGCAAGTTCTCGCCCTTCCAGATCGCTTGCAAACTCGATATTGCGGCCACGCGAGCTACGGCGTTGACTGTCCCGGCTGTCAGCAGGCGCATATCGCCGCTTCCCGGATTGCGGAGTTCGGCGTTAGCTCTCAGCGCGAATGCGTTTTCGGGGCCGGCGAGCGCGATCTGCACCGATGCGGCGGCGCCACCAGCCAGTTTTCCACTCGCAACAACACGCGAATTGAGCACGGGATGGGTCAGCGGGTCGACGATCATCGCGCTCAGCTCGGCACGGCTTGTCGCGGCGGCGCCAACGAGCCCGATATCCCGCCCGACGACTCGCAGATTGGCGCGCTGATGCCCGCCGGAGTCCTCGGTGACCATACTGGCGGTCACCGCTCCAGTGATCGGCTCGCCTACCAGTGCACGCAGATCATCGAGACGCGCCATACGCAGATCGAGCTGTCCCAGCGGGAACCGCGCACCGGCTGCCAATGCGAATGTCCCCTGAGCATGAGCACTCTTCCAGTCGGCATGCTTCACCGTGACCCGAAGCACACCGTCATCGGCGCGCAGCGCTGCGAGCGCCAATTCGAGTGGAGCTCCCTCCAGCACGCCCTGTGCCGTTATTGAACCAACAGGTGTACCGGGCAAGCCGCGCAGTTGCGCGTTCGCGCTGAACGGGCCCTCAGATTTGCCGACCGGCCCCAGAGTTCCCGAAAGATCAGCCGTGGCAGCAAGATTGCCGGTCGGCCCATATACCTGCCCTTGCAGCCGAACAGCACCAGCGAGCGCCGGTAGTATGCTGGTCAGGTCGGGCAGACCGAGCCGCCAATCGAATGCCAACCTGTCGGCGCGCAAGCTGCCCGCCGCTGATGCCGTGATTTTGCGACCGTCGATTTCAAACCGTGAGATGGTCACGTTCGATCCGGCTGCCGCGGCCGATACCGAAAGATGGGCCGCGTCGCCGATTAATGCGGGCACCGGGGCCGTTCCGCCGGTAGCGGAGACGATGCCATTGGCGTCTATATGAGTGGCGCCGTCTCGCATTGCTGCCGCCAAGTCCACAACCGCATGGCCCTGCAGGTCGAGCCCAGCCAGCTGTGCCATCGGCGCCAAGTTGGAGAGGGTGAGCTTAAGTTTGCCTTGCAGCTCGCCGGCGGTGAATGCCTCGCCCTTGGCCGTGATCAAAGGATGCGCCAACGAGAAGCGGATCGGCCGCTCCCTTTGGTCTAGTCTTACCTCTGCCGCAACCTCAACCGGGGTGGCGGCCAACAGGTCGGGATGCGGACCCGGAATGCGGATTCCGGCAAGCGCCGCCTGCAAACGCGCAGCGCCGGAATTGCCCTGTACCCTGGCGGTAATCTGTGCGACGGATGCCTGGGCAGCTTTAAGGGCCGTGATGTCTAGCGTTCCCGACACCTCGGGCCGTACCAATGGTCCATCGATTTTGGCGTTGAACGCAACCGACTGCCACGACAGATCCGATCGCGGCGCCATTGCCGGTGCAGTTGTCGTGACACCAAGATCGGCAGAGTGATGTTCGAGATCGACCGTGCCGTGCGCCGATCCGCGCAACGCACCAGCCGCCAATCCCAGCTTTACCGCGACGGTAGAAAGCGGTCCATTAAAGGAACCATTGATCGACAGCGCGCCGATATCCGGAAGACCGGCAATTTCCGAGATCAATCCATGTGGCGGCTCTTGGCCGCTGAGTCGGAGATCAAGGTCCGCAGAACCCAGGCTTGCATCCAAGTGATAATCGCCAGGAGCAGAGCCCCCCTGAGCGGCTAGTATGATGTGTCCTTGCCTGGTCGCGGTGATTGCGGCGGTGCCGTCGAGAGCCAGTGATGCGGCAGCATTTCCGGTTACTGCCGCTGCGATGTTCAACCGGCCGACATGAAGCGCCTCTATATCGACCGCAAATCGAAAGCTTGACGAGCTGCCACCAAAGTTGGGCCGGTGCAGGACATCGACTTTGGTCGCCGCAATCCGGTGGATCGCGATCTCGCCGGTGACGAACCGCAGCGGCGACCAATCGAGGTCCAGATCATTGATCCTTGCCCAGATGCCGTCCTTGTCGTATAGGCTTAATTGCGCAGCCTGGAGGCGGTCGGGAAACCGTCCCGAAAGCCCGTCGATCGTAACGAGGCCGCCGGTCAATCGTGGAGCAAGCCGCGCGATCAGCGCTTGTCCCGACGGCATGTTGGCGCCGACCAGCACAAGGAAGATAAGCACAGCCGGTACCGCAAGTAGAATGCCAAGGCTCCAGCCGATCCATCTCACGGTGCGCCGCATTAGAAGGCCTGCCCTATGCCAAGATAGATTTCGAAGCTACCGCCGTTGCGGATCTTTGTCAGCGGGACGGCGACATCGAGGCGGATCGGTCCAAACGAGGTGTAATAGCGGGCGCCGATGCCGGCTCCGAACTTCAGGTCGCCCACAAAAGGCGAGCTGCTGGCCGAGACCTGCCCGCCATCGACGAACGCGGCAAACCCATAATCGGACAAGATGCGTTGGCGCAGCTCGACGGTGCCGGCAACGATCGATGTCCCGCCTTCCGGGTTGCCGTCAGGGAATTGCGGACCGATGGATTGATACTTGTACCCCCGCACGGTGGCGCTGCCGCCCGCATAAAAGCGCTGGTCCGGCGGTAGCTCGAACTGGGTAGCGCCTGCGGCCGTCCCGATCAATCCGCGCAACGCGATGACGCTGCGCCCGGGGTTGTTCCATAGGGACGACATATTGAGATAGGTCGATCCCGAAAGCTGCATCAGCACAAAGCTGGCGTTCGACCCGCCAATCGAATGGGTCGGCGTCACCGTCGCCGCCGCGCGAAGTCCGTCGGTTGGATCCAACAGGCTGTTGGTGTCGTCATATTTGACGGTAAGTGGAAGCCCAATAAGGGTGTAGTTTCGCGTCACGCCCTCTTGCGCGATGCGTTCGGCTTCGCCGGAAATACCGATCGAACCATTCCAATGCGTGAGAAATGTTCGCTTGAGCAGAAGATCGGCGCTGACCGCGTTCTGATCATAAGCGAGCAGGTTCTGCCTCACCGCACCGAGATCTGCCTGCAACGATTGGTTGCGGTCGAGGAAATCCGGTTTGATGAACTGCGCATTGGCGTAGTTCGCTGGGCCATGCAGAGCCGTGCCGCCGCCCTGCACGGCTGCCGATAGGTTCAGCTGTTCGGCATTGCCAAACAGATTGCGGTCGGACCAGCTCGCCGTCAGATTGGCGCCAAGATCGGTCGAATAAGCCGCACCAAAACTGACCGAATGGGCGGGTCGCTCGACGACAACGAACTCGACCGGGATGCGGCCCTCGGCATCAAGCTTATCGGGAGTCGTGGCCTGCACCGACGCAAAAACCCCGAGCGAGGCGAGGTCCGCCCGCGCCTTCTCCAGCGTCTGCGGGTTGAATTGCTCACCCGAATGGATCAGCAAACGTCTTTCGACAAAGCTTTGGTTGACATTGTGCAGCCCTTTTATCGAGATCTTGCCAAAATCGACGCGTGGACCTGTCGTCACCGTATAGGTTACGTCAAGGCTATTGACAGCCGGATCCTCGATAACTGTCGGTGTCGATACCTTGGCAAGTGCGTAACCCGCATCGCGCAGTGCATTGAGCAGGCGCGTCTGCGCCATCAGCACGTCCTCGGCACGCGCCGGCGCACCTGGTTTGAGACCAAGCTGTGCCCTCATCTCGGTCGGCACTGCACCCTCGATATCGATTTTTCGAATGTGAAAGAGCGGGCCCAGCTTTGGCACGACCGTCACCTTTACGGGCGGGTTCGCCGGTGCACGGCTCAGCAAATCGGGAAGATTGCTGTCCCGCAGCCCATGGCCGGCGATCGTGATGTCAACGCTGCCTTTGTAATAGCCAAAGCTGTGCAACGCCGCCACAAACCTGGTCTCATCTTCTCGTGCGCGTTCGACCAGGGCGAATGGGCCGGCGGGCGCGGTTTCCCGCAGGCTCACAAGATTTGACGAATCATGTAGCGCCTGATCGAGCGCGTCATTACCGGTTTTGTCGAAACGGACGACATAAGACTGCGGGTCTGCGGCTTGTGACAGCGGTGTCGCCAGCACAAAGGTGGCTACCGCGAACACTGCTGCTACCCAGCGGCTAACCCGCGACCGTCGGCGCGGCAACCTCGTCGAACAGGCGAAATTGTTGCCAAGCGGGTGAGGATCGCCCATGATATCAGTGTGAATCCGCCTTGCCTATGGCCGTGCAGATTGCCGCGAGCAAGCCGATGCTCATTCGAACCATGTTGTGTTTACTTTTTCCGTTAGAAACAATCTCGATGCGGGCGGTTTCAACTTTGACATAAGGTCGATGCGCACAAGGTTGGCGAGGTCCACTCATGGCGCGTTGCAACTCCATGAAGGACCAGCGTCGGAATGTCGAGCTTCTCGAGGTTCGGGTCAAATCCGTCTCGGAGAAGCCGCGATTTAGATAGGCTGGCCGTGATCTCTGGCGCCAAAGGATTCGCGCACGCCTTCAGACATCTTGGAACCATGGGCCGGTGATCGACTGAAGCGCAGGCATTTCATCGCAGGCCTTGTCGCGGCGGGAGCAGCGCGTGCATGGGACGAACGGAGGGCATGCGGGGCGTTGGCGTGCTGACCGACCTTGCCAAGGATGACCCAGCGACAAGGGCGCGGCTTGCAGCCTTTCGCGAGGGATGGGAGCGCTCGGCTGGGCCGAGAGTAGAAACCTGCGCATCGGTGCCCGCTTTGCTCCCGGCGTGTCGGGAACCGCCGCCCTGCTCCCTAAGCGTCAGGCCCCTTTAGGATCGACACTTCGTCGCTAAAATCACGAAGAATAGCTTGCATGACGCAAGTCACCTCCTATATGGCTTGCAATATGCAAGTCTATGGAGTGCGGCTCGATGCGGCATAAGAGCTTTGGCAACATGCAATGCCCAATCGCCCGCAGCCTGGAACGGGTGGGCGAATGGTGGAGCATTCTGATCCTCAGGGATGCGTTTCATGGGCTGACCCGGTTCGATCAGTTCCAGGAAAACCTTGGCATCGCACCCAACATACTGACCCGCCGGCTCAATTCGCTGGTCGAGGCGGGTCTGCTCGAACGCCGCCGCTATAACGAGCGGCCGCCGCGCGACGAATACGTTTTGACCGAGACCGGTCGCGACTTCCGGCCGGTGCTGTGGGCACTGCTCGCCTGGGGCAACAAGCATTTTGCTCCCGAGGGCCCGAGCGTCATCGTCGTCGATAGCCAGACCGGGGAGGAAGCCGAGCCCGTGCTGGTCGATCGCAACAGCGGTCGCCCGCTCGTCGCTCCGGATTTCCGTTCAGCGCCTGGATCCGCCGCCGATGCGCGCACCCGGCAGCGCCACGCTCCGATTGTCCGGCAGCAAGCATCGGTTCAATCGGCCAATAAGCCGGTCGCTTAGGTCGCGATCAAGCATGTCTGAGCATGCGATGGAGGCTGTAATGGATACCGTCGTGCTCGAACGGCGAACCCTCGTCGCGCCGGTCAGGCCCCATCTGAAATTTGGACGCAAGACCCTGGCGTTGGCCGGCCTTGCACTCGCCCTGACGACCGGCGGTGTCGGATATGGCCGCTACTGGTGGACCACCGGCCGCTTTATCGAAAGCACCGACGACGCCTATACCGGCGGCAATGTCACCCCGGTATCACCGCATGTCGCGGGTTTCGTCACGCAGATCCTGGTGACCGATAACCAACGTGTCCGTGCCGGTCAATTGCTGATCCGTCTCGATGAGCGCGATTTCCGGGCGGCCCTTGATCACGCCGAGGCAATCGCAACCGGGCGGCAGGCCGCGCTCGCTGCCCTCGAGGCGAAATACGTGCTGCAACAGGCGATGATCCGCCAAGCCGAGGCCAATCTCAAAGCCAAGATTGCCCAAGCCACCTTCGCCGCGGAAGACGCGGTGCGCTATCGCAATCTGGCGCTGACCAGCTACGGCACGAGGCAGAGTGCCGAACGGACATCAGCGGCCGAGGACGAGGCGCAGTCTGCGACCCAATCCGCGCAAGCGGGACTTACTGCCGAGCGCCAGCAGCTGACGGTGCTGGAGGCCGAGATTGCCGAAGCCCGCGCCGGTGTTGCCCAGGCCAAGGCCGATCTCGAAACCGCCCGGCTCAATCTTGGC
>JAFAOB010000008.1 GCA_019238055.1 Alphaproteobacteria bacterium | reverse complement strand
TGCTCGACCCGCTCCGGCAACCGGCTGTCGGTCAAGCAGCGGGAAAGCGATCGATCAGCCCAATCGCCCGGTCGCTCGCCGCCAACAGAAGGGCGCCGGCAGCCGCGGTGAGCGTGCCGCCATCAAAGCCGGCCACCACTGAGCGCCCTTTGACGCGGGCAAATTCGAAGCGTTCCTCCCTACACTCTGCCGCCATCGGGGCTCCCCCTGACCCTGAGACAAACCATTGAGCCAACACGATTTTCTCAGAAATGGAGCCCCGATGCACCTATCCCGGATGAGAAATCCGGGCTAAAGCCAACACTGTTCAGATAAGGCACACGACCACAACATGCAGCATATACCATAGGTTAATAGGCACAACATTTTGTGCTATACCCACTTAACTGAACAGCATTGGGGCTAAAGCGCTTTCCCGCTAATCCACCAAAGGTGCGCCGCCCCTGCGCAGTCAGAGCGATCTACAGGCGCTTATTGGGCAATAAAGCCGCCGTCAATCACCAGCTCCGTGCCGGTGATAAACGAGGCTTCGTCGGACGCCAGGAACAGCACGCCATAAGCCACCTCGATCGGCTCGCCGATCCGTCGCAGCGGTGTCAATGCGATTTTGTCGGCGCGCTCGCCGGCATTGGTTGCGTTCAGCATCGGCGGCATATAACCGGGATGCACGGTATTGACGCGCACACCGGAGGGGCCATAGCGGACAGCGGCGGCTTTCGAATAGATCCGCACCGCGCCTTTCGAGGCGTGATACGCAGGATGGCCGCTGGCACTGCCGACAAAGCCCATGATCGAGCTGATATTGACGATCGAACCGCCGCCGGTCTTTGCCATCTGCTCGGCAGCAAGTTTGGTGCCGAGGAACACGCTCGTTTGGTTGACCGCGATGATGCGGTGCCAGCCCTCGATGCCGTCCGGATCGCCAACCGAGCTGCCCGAAATGCCGGCGTTGTTCACCAGGATATCGAGCCTGCCATAGGTCGCCGTCGCTTTGGCGATCAAAGCGGTCCACTCCGCCTCGCTGGTGACGTCGATCTGCGCGGCGGTCGCCTCTCCGCCATTGGCGCGTATGTCGGCCGCGACCCGCTCGGCGCCCTCTCCGAGAATATCGGCGACAATGACCTTGGCGCCTTCGGCGGCGAACAGCCGAGATTCGGCTTCACCCATGCCATGCGCGCCGCCCGTGACGATCGCAACTTTGTCCTTTAGACGCATCACCGTCCCTCGCTTTGCCTGCGCGCTGATCATAAGCCGCTCGTTGCTTCGCGGCTGAGTCCTATGGACACGTTACTTCGTGATTGTTATCCGAAGCCTCTCTAATCGCATCGATCAACCGGTGTAGCTCGACCGCGGTCTCGAAGGTCGGCTGGCCGCTTTTGCCGTCGCGGATCGCCCGTGCAAAGAGCGTATACATCTGGCCGACATTGAACGCTTCACCCGATGGAGTGGCGGGTGCCGCAAAGGTCAGTCGCTGCGGCGCCGGCATTGGCGTCCGCTGGTTGCCGCGCTGCGCTCCCACCAGCGAGACCTCGCTCAACTGAGGCGAATCCTCGCCCTCTGCAAACAATGTTCCGTCGCGGCCGTAGATCTCCATGCGATAGCCGCTGCCGGCAAACGGGATCGCCCCCACGTGAACCGATGCCACCGCGCCATTGGCGAGGCGGCCGCTGAGCAGCACGTTGTCGGGCGAGGTCACGTCGAGCAATGTGTTGGTCCCGGTGTCGAGCCACTGCTTTGCCTGGGTGGCGACGACCGCCGAAAGCCTGCGAAAATCGCCGGTGACAAAGCGCATTGCGTCCACCGTGTGACCGTTGGCGATCGTCAGCGTGTTGGCGCCGAGCGCGGCATCGCGCTGCCAGGTGCGATGTGAGGGCCGCGACAAGACACCTGCGCGGATCAGGCCGACACGGACCGCCATCACTTCGCCGACAAAGCCCGCCTCTATCTGTTCCTTCATGTAGAGCAGCGCGGGGTTGACGCGGGCCTGCAGACCAACAGCGGTGACAAGCCCCCGGGCCTTGGCCAGCGCCGACAACTCCACTGCTTCCGCCGTGGTCCGGCCGAGCGGCCATTCACAATAAACGTGCTTGCCCGCCTCCAGCGCCGCCTTGGTCGGCGCGTAATGAGACGGCACGCGCACGACGACGGCAACCGCGTCAATCTCAGGCGAGGCGATCATCTTGCGGTAGTCGTCAAAGGCCAGCCGGGCATCCCACGCCCGGCGTGCCGCCTCGGCGCTCTCGGCTCTGGTGGTACAAACGGCGGTCAGCTCGACATCCGTGCTGGGTCGCAGCGCCGGCAAATGGGATCGCGCCGACCAAGTGCCGCTGACGCTGGCGCCGATCAGCCCCAGGCGAATCTTGTCTGCCATATCACTTCCTCCCGCTGCAAATTCCAAAATTGCGCGTGCTACAGCTCAGGGTCGGCGTGATTTATCCTGCACTTCAATTGCGCCGGCGCCCTGGGCGAGTATCCGTCGTAATTCGGTCTTCAGCACCTTGCCATAATTGTTTTTCGGCAAGGTATCGAGAAAGCGGTAGTGACGCGGGCGCTTGAACCGCGCAATGTGGTCGAGGCAGAGCTGATCGAGCGCCTCGGGCGAAAGCACCGCACCGGGACGCGGGACAACAAACGCTACGACCTCCTCGCCCCATTCCGGGTGCGCCTGGCCCACCACCGAGACCTCGGCGAGATCAGGATGGCGCAGCAACACCTCCTCGATTTCGCGGGGGTAAATGTTGCTGCCGCCGCTGATGATCATGTCCTTTGAGCGGTCGCGCAATGTCAGGAAGCCTTCCGCGTCGAAGCTGCCGAGATCGCCGGTGTGCAGCCAGCCGCCGCGCAATGTCTCGGCATTAGCGGCAGGGTTTTGCCAGTAGCCCTCCATCACGCAGTCGCTACGGGTGATGACCTCCCCGGTTTCGCCTGCCGGCAATTCGCGGTCGTCCGCGTCGACGACTTTGACCAGCACGCCGGTGCGTGGCACACCGCAGGAGCCGAGCCGATCCCGCTTTCTGGCTTCTGCCGCCTGCGCATGCATGCGCTGCGACAGGCCGGTGATCGTCATCGGCGACTCGCCCTGGCCATAAAGTTGGTAGAGCCGCGGGCCGAACAGATCGAGCGCGCGTTCCAGATCGGCGACATACATCGGCCCGCCGCCATAACTGATCGTCCGCAGATTGTGCCAGTCGGCGCTAGCAGCTGCGGGCGCCTGGACGAGGCGGGTCAGCATCGTCGGTGCTGCAAACATCGATACCTGTGGATAGCGCATTACTGCATCAATGACCGCGTCAATATCGAAATGGGGCAATACGATCTGATGGCTGCCGTGCAATAGATGCGGCAGTGCATAGAGCCCGGCGCCGTGCGACAGTGGCGCTGCGTGCAGATTGGTGTCTCGCTCGTCGATCCGGTCAATGTCGGCGTAATAGCAATGGCACATGAACAATAGGCTGCGATGGGTCAGGATGGCGCCTTTTGGCCGCCCGGTCGTGCCGCTGGTATAGAAAAGCCAGGCGCGGTCGCTAGGGTTGCCATTGGCGGGACGAACCGGCGCGCCGGCAAACAGACCCGCATAATCGCTGGTCTCGGTCGCAATGATCGGCGCTTCATTCTCGAGCGGCGCCAGCATTTCGGCGAGGCTCGGGGTCGCAACGATCAGCCGGGAGGCCGAATCCCGCAAGATGTATTCCGCCTCGTGCAGATGTAGGCGGGCATTGACCGGGACCGCGCACAGCCCGGCGGCCCAGCACGCGAACAACACCTCCAAAAACTCGGCGCAGTTCTCCATGAATAGCATGACGCGATCGCCGGGTTCGAGACCGCGCGCCGCGAACCCGCCCGCGCCACAGCCGATGCGATAGGCGAACTCCGCGTATGTGGAGGTGCCACCGCTGTCACTGACCGCGGGCTGCGCCGGAAGCCGGCGGGCGACATTGACCAGTAGCGCCGCGAGGTTCATGCCTGCTTTCCTCGGATCGGATCCCTGATCTCAATGTAGAATTCAGAGAAGCTGAGCGCCATCTCACTTCGTTGCCTGCCGAGATGAAGCCGCGGCCCCTTATTCGGTAGGCGCATCGGCGTTGCTGATTTGGCCGATGGGAAGAGCCAAATGATGCAATTCACTGAAAGACTCGGTCATTCAGGTCGCAAATGACGAGACCCTAAGTTGCACGACGCCTCATCGTCCCCTTTATGTATCTGGACCGGCGACAGTTTGCGTTCTTCGATCGCTGCCTGGTGCCTTGAACCAAGGTCGGTTCTCCGTGATCTGAGCTCCTCCGACCATTTTACCCGAGCAATGAGGGGGTGTTTTAGCATCCCCTCATCCGGTTACCTTACTCTATATCCGGAGGCTTATGAAGTCGTGATCAGCAAGGCGGAGCACCGGCCACTCCGCAAGCAGATCCAAAATCCTGGAACCACAAAAAGTCAGGGTTCTCGATTGTCGCTGCCGAAATCCCGTTCCCATCATTGTCATTCATCGTGATCTGTTCAAGCGTGCCGACCGTCGGATTGTTGCCCATGAAGTAGTAGGTCGGCTCGCTCGCCGCATAATTCCATGCGATCCCTTCCGACCATGGCGAGTCGATGTAGTTAGTCAAGGTCGCGAGCTCACCATCCATCAGTTTCTTGTTATGATGGGTT
>JAFAOB010000005.1 GCA_019238055.1 Alphaproteobacteria bacterium | reverse complement strand
GCGGGCGCTGGCTCCAATGCCGTGGCCGCGGCGGCGAATTCGGGCATTCCCGATTGGATCGCCAAAATCGGGCGGAACACCCGGCCCAACTCCTCGCCTGCCGGGTGGATATGGATCAGCACCTTGCCGGGGTCGGGGATCCCGAGCAGCGAATAGGATTGCGAGGTGATCTCGCCGATCCGCGCGCCCGCTGCGAGCAGCAGGTCGGCCTCCCTAATCCGTGCCACCAGTGACGGAGCGGCACCGGTGCCAAGATCACCGACAAAGCATGGCCGACGATTGTCGACAATGTCCTGCCGGCGAAACGAGCAGCATACCGGCAGATCGTTCGCCTCGGCGAATTTGGTGATGTCGCGGCAGGCGTCATCACTCCATCCACCGCCGCCGACCAGCATGATCGGCCGCTCGGCCGCGGCCAGTAGGCGGCGCATTTCGGCAAGATCGGCGGCCCCGGGATGCGCGCGGACCGGGTGATAAGGGCCGGCGATTTCGGCGGCGCGACGGTCGCGCAGCATGTCTTCTGGGAGTGCGAGCACGACCGGGCCGGGGCGGCCGGAGGTCGCCACCTGAAATGCCTGATTGACCAGCTCCGGCACGCGCTCGGCGAGGTCGATCTGCGCCACCCATTTGGCGAGCGGCGCGAACATGCGGCGGAAATCGACTTCCTGAAACGCTTCGCGGTCGATCTGATGACGCGCGACCTGGCCCACCAGCACGACCATCGGGGTCGAATCCTGAAACGCGGTGTGAATGCCGATCGAGGCGTTGCACGCGCCCGGCCCACGGGTGACAAGCAATACGCCCGGCTTGCCGCGGAGTTTGCCATAGGCTTCGGCCATAAAGGCGGCGCCACCTTCCTGCCGGCAGGTCACGAAATGAATGTCTGGTGTGTCGTAAAGCGCATCGAGGATTTCGAGATAGCTTTCGCCGGCGACCCCAAAGGCCATCTCGACGCCATGGGCGCGCAGCGCTGCGACGACGAGTTGTCCGCCGCTGAGAAGGGAAAGATTGCTTGCCATTGGGCCGACCTTGAGCGCTGAGGATATCGCCGCCATTTGAGACGATCAGCCGCCCGGACGAAAGGGCTTTGCCGAAATCGGGATGGAGAACCGGCCCGCCGCTTATAATCGGCTGGATGACGTATTTGCGCCGCTTGTTGAGGCGGCCCGGACTGGCTGGGGAAGCGCGAACCGGAGATTGATAAGATCGCAAGAAACGCGGTTGAGCAGACGAGGATGGACGACCAGCATAACGAAATTTTTGCGCGCCGGGACCACCCAGACGGGAACGATGGCCTCCGCCCCGTCACACCGGGCCTTGTGACCGAGCCGGATGACATCGGGAGGCGGCGCACGCGGCAGTCATGGCTCCGTGTTGTCTTATGGCTGTTGGTGCTGGCCGCGATTGTCGCCGCAGCGGCGATTTACCTGCCGCGACTTAGGCATACGCAAAGCCCCGCCGAGGGCGGGCGGGCGATGTCAGGCGGCCCGATCCCGGTCGGTGTGGCGACCGCAACCAAGGGCGACATGCCGGTGACACTGAGCGAGCTCGGCACCGTAACGCCGCTCGCCGTCGTCACGGTAAAGACCCAGATCAACGGCTATTTGATGAGCGTCGCGTTTTCAGAGGGACAACACATCAAGAAAGGCGATTTTCTGGCTCAGGTCGATCCGCGCCCGTATCAGGTTGCGCTTGAACAAGCCCAGGCCCAGCTCGCCAAAGATGAGGCAACACTCAGCGACGCTGAACTTAACTTAAAGCGCTACAACACACTCGTCGCACAAAACTCAATCGCGGTGCAGACGCGGGACACGCAGATTGCGACGGTTGGTCAGGACCGCGCGCAGGTCATGCTCGATCAGGCTCAGATCAGCACGCAAAAGCTCAATCTGACTTATGCGCACATCATTTCGCCGGTGACCGGGCGGGTCGGGCTGCGTCAGGTCGATCCCGGCAATTATGTGCAGACGAGCGACTCCAACGGCATTGTCGTGGTCACCCAGCTGCAGCCGATCTCGGTCATCTTCACTGTTCCCGAAGACAATTTGCCCGAGGTGCTGAAGCAATATCACGCCGGCGCGACGATGCAGGTTACCGCTTTTGATCGCTCCGGAACGAGCCAGCTCGCGGTCGGAAAGCTCGAGACGATCGACAATGAGATCGATCCGACGACCGGCACGGTCAAGCTGCGGGCGATTTTCGACAACCCCGATGAAAGCCTGTTTCCGAACCAATTCGTCAACATCAAGCTGCTGGTGAATACATTGCATGATGCCGTGTTGGTGCCGGTTTCGGCGGTCCAGCGCGGCGCCCCGGGTACTTTTGTTTATCAGCTCAAACCAAACAACACGGTGGCAGTACAACCGATCAAGCTCGGCCCCGGGGACGGAACGCGTGTCGCCGTTCTCTCCGGGCTCGATGCCGGTGCGCGGGTCGTCGACGATGGCGCCGACCGGCTCAAGGACGGCGCGAAGGTGACTATTGCCCCGCCCACCGGCAAATCGGTCGCCGCCGCAACCGGGCCGGGTGCGACAGCGCCCTCCCAGCACAGCGGCGGCTGGACGCATTCCAGCCAGCACCGGCATAAAGAGGACGGCGCGCGCCAAACCAGCGAATGAGCCCATCGCGTCTTTTCATTCTGCGCCCGGTGGCGACAACGCTGCTGATGGCGGCGATCATGCTGGTCGGATTGTTCGCCTACCGCTTTCTGCCATTGTCGGCGCTGCCCGAGGTCGACTACCCGACGATCCAGGTGCAGACTTTCTATCCCGGCGCCAGCCCGGATGTAATGACCTCGTCGGTCACCGCCCCGCTCGAAGTGCAATTCGGGCAGATGCCGGGGCTCAACCAGATGTCGTCGATTAGCTCGGCCGGCGCCTCGGTTATCACATTGCAGTTCAGCCTCGATTTGAGCCTTGACGTCGCCGAGCAAGAGGTCCAGGCGGCGATCAACGCAGCCGGCAACCTGCTGCCCTCGGACCTGCCGGCGCCGCCGATCTACGCCAAGGTCAACCCGGCTGACGCGCCGGTGCTGACCTTGGCGCTGACATCGAAGACCTTACCGATGACGACGGTCGAAGATCTCGCCGACACGCGTCTTGCGCAAAAGATCTCGCAACTGCCCGGGGTCGGCCTCGTCAGTCTCGCCGGCGGCAATCGGCCGGCGGTGCGAATTCAGGCGAATAATCTGCAGCTTGCAGCCTACGGTCTCAATATCGATGATTTGCGCACCACTCTCGGCAACGCCAACGTCAATACCCCCAAGGGCAATTTCGACGGGCCAAGCCGTTCCTACACGATTAACGCCAACGACCAGATCCAAAGGGCTGGGGATTACGCCAATCTTGTCGTAGCCTATCGCAACGGCGCGCCGGTCAAATTGTCCGACGTCGCGCAGGCCAAAGAGGCGCCCGAGAACACCAAGCTCGCGGCCTGGGTCAATGCTTCGCCGGCGATTATCGCCAACATCCAACGCCAGCCCGGCGCCAATGTCATCTCGGTTGTCGACAGCATCAAGAAACTGCTGCCCGAACTGCAAGCCGCGCTGCCGGCCGGCGTCGATGTTCAGGTCGTCACCGACCGAACGACGACGATCCGCGCTTCGGTCGCCGATGTCGAGTTCGAACTCGGCCTCGCCGTGGTTCTGATCGTGATCGTGATTTTTGTGTTTTTGCGCAGCCCGTCAGCAACCCTGATCCCGAGCCTGTCGGTGCCGCTGTCATTGGTCGGCACCCTCGCGGTCATGTACCTGGCGGGGTTCAGCCTCAACAATCTGTCATTGATGGCGCTGACGATCGCGACCGGCTTCGTGGTCGACGACGCGATCGTCATGATCGAAAACATCTCGCGCTATATCGAGGCCGGCGACGCGCCGTTGCAGGCGGCGCTCAAAGGTTCGGCGCAGATCGGCTTTACGATCATTTCGCTGACCGTCTCACTGATCGCGGTGCTGATCCCGCTGTTGTTCATGCCCGATGTGGTCGGCCGGCTGTTCCGCGAGTTCGCGATCACGCTCGCGGTGACGATTGTGATCTCGGCGGTGGTGGCGCTGACCCTGGTTCCGATGATGTGCGCCAAGATCTTGCGCCATCAGCAGCCAGCAGAGATGTCGCTTTGGGCGCGCAAGAGCCAGGAATGGTTCGACCGGGTGATCGCCGAATATGGCCGTTTATTGACCTGGGTGCTCGACCACCAGCCGCTGACCCTGCTGGTTGCGGTTGGCACCCTTGTGCTGACGGTATTTCTTTACATCATCATCCCCAAGGGATTTTTCCCGGTTCAGGATACCGGCCTGATACAGGGGATCTCGGTCGCCTCGCCCTCGGTATCGTTTGAGGCAATGTCCGACGGCCAGCAGGAGCTCGCCAACGTCATTCTCGACGATCCGGACGTCGCGAGCCTGACCTCGTTTATCGGCGTCGACGGCACCAATACGACACTGAACAGTGGCCGGTTACTGATCAATCTCAAACCGCGCGATCAGCGCACCCTGTCGGCGAGCGAGATTATTCGCCGCCTGGAAAAGGAAACGGCGGGGGTTCCCGGCATCAGCCTCTATATGCAGCCGGTGCAGGATCTGACGATCGACGCCACGGTCAGCCGCTCGCAGTACCAGTTTGTGCTCGAAGACGCCAACGCGGCGGAGTTCGCGCAATGGGTGCCAAAGCTGCTGGCGCGTCTCGACCAGATCCCGGAGATCGAGGATGTTGGCAGCACATTTTCCGAAAATGGCTTGTCGGCCTATGTGAATATCGATCGCGCCACCGCTGCACGGTTTGGCATTACCCCGGCAACGGTCGACAATGCGCTTTACGACTCGTTTGGACAGCGCATCGTTTCGACGATCTTCACCCAGTCGAACCAGTACCGGGTCATTCTCGAAGCCGACCCGTCGATGCAGCAATCGCTCAGCTCACTGGGTTCGATCTATCTACCATCCTCGACCGCGGTGAATGGCCAGGTGCCGCTGTCGGCTATTGCGCAAATTGAAGAGCAGACGGCGCCGCTCGAAGTTCAGCATCTGGGACAATTCCCGGCGACCACCGTGTCGTTCAATCTGGCGCCTGGCGCCTCGCTCGGTGCTGCGGTCAATGCCATCCAGCAAGCCGAAAAAGACATCGGCATGCCGATCAGCATGATCACCGTGTTCCAGGGTGCCGCTTTGGCGTTTCAGGCGGCGCTCGGCAACGAACTGATCCTGATCATCGCCGCCATCATCACGATGTACATCGTGTTGGGGGTACTCTACGAAAGCTTTATCCACCCGGTCACAATCCTCTCGACCCTGCCCTCGGCCGGGGTTGGAGCCTTGCTCGCTCTGATGATCGACGGCAGTGATCTCAGCGTGATCGCGATCATCGGCATCATTCTGTTGATCGGCATCGTCAAGAAAAACGCGATCATGATGGTCGATTTTGCCCTCGACGCCGAACGCCACGAGGGCAAATCGCCGCGCGAGGCGATCTACCAGGCATGCCTGTTGCGCTTCCGGCCGATCCTGATGACGACGATGGCGGCATTGTTCGCCGCCTTACCGCTGATGCTCGGCGCCGGCACCGGGTCCGAGTTGCGCCACCCGCTCGGTGTCACGATTGTTGGCGGGCTGATCTTCAGCCAGCTTTTGACCCTGTTCACGACGCCGGTGATCTATCTCGGCTTTGATCGACTCGGCACCGCCCTGCGCCGCAGGCGCGCGCCGGCGGAGAGCGCCGTTTGAACCCATCGGCATCCTTTATCCGCCGGCCGGTTGCGACGACCCTGCTGACAATCGGCATGGCGCTGGCCGGCCTCTTCGCCTATTTCAAATTGCCGGTCGCGCCTCTGCCGCAAGTCGATTTTCCGACAATCGTGGTCAGCGCGACGATGCCGGGCGCCAGCCCCGACACGATGGCGACAACGGTAGCGACACCGCTCGAGCGCCATCTTGGCATCATTGCCGATGTCACCCAGATGACCTCGGCGAGCACGGTCGGCAACAGTCGGATCGTGCTGCAGTTCAATCTCAGTCGAAACATCGATGGAGCGGCGCGCGATGTCGAGGCGGCGATCAACGCCGCCCGCGCCGACCTTCCGACAAGCCTGCGCCAGAACCCGACCTACCGTAAGGTGAACCCGGCCGACGCGCCGATCGCCATTCTGTCGATGACCTCCGATACCTTGACCCGCGGCCAGATTTACGATGCGGCCTCGACGGTCATGCAGCAGGCCTTGTCGCAAATCGACGGCATTGGCCAGGTCGCGATCAGCGGCAGTTCGCTCCCGGCGGTGCGGGTCGAACTCAATCCGGCGGCATTGTTCAAATATGGGATTGGCCTTGAAGATGTGCGCGCGGCACTTGCTTCGGCCAATGCCCACAGCCCGAAAGGTGCGCTCGAAGACGGCGGCCGCCGCTATCAAATCTATACCAACGATCAGGCCAATCGTGCGGCCGACTACAAGCCGCTGATCATCGCCTACCGCAACGGCGCCGCAGTGCGTTTGACCGATGTCGGCGAGATCAAGGACTCGGTCGAAAATGTACGCAATCAGGGCCTCTTGAATGGGAAGCCCGCCGTATTGGTGATCCTCTACCGGCAGCCCGGCGCCAACATCATCGATACCGTCGATCGCGTGAAGGCGATCCTGCCGCAATTGCAGGCCTCGATCCCGCACGCGATCAATGTCGAGCTGACGATGGATCGCACCACTACGATCCGTGCATCGCTGCACGATGTCGAACGCGCCCTTTTGGTCGCGACGGCGCTCGTTATCTTCGTCGTCTTTGTGTTTTTGCGCAACGGACGAGCGACCTTGATCCCGAGCGTGGCGGTGCCGGTGTCGCTGATCGGCACCTTTGGTGCGATGTGGCTCCTCGGCTACAGCCTCGACAATCTGTCACTGATGGCGCTGACGATCTCGACTGGGTTCGTCGTCGACGACGCGATCGTCGTCCTCGAAAATATTACGCGCCATATCGAAGCCGGGATGACGCGGATGGAGGCCGCGCTGTTGGGCTCCCGCGAAGTCAGCTTTACCGTCTTGTCGATGAGCGTGTCGCTGATCGCGGTGTTCACACCGATCCTGCTGATGGGCGGGATTGTCGGGCGGTTGTTCCGCGAGTTCGCGATGACCTTGTCGGTTGCAATCCTGATCTCGTTGATCGTCTCGTTGACGACTACGCCGATGATGTGCGCCCATCTGCTGCGAAGCGAGCGGCGAACCCGGCACGGACTGTTTTACCATGCAGCGGAGCGCGCCTTCGATCGGGTGCTGGGACTATATGATCGCTCGCTGCGCCAGGCTTTGCGCTGGCCGGCACTGGTGATGCTGAGCCTCGCGGTGACGATCATACTCGGCTTCTATCTGTTCACCCTCGTCCCCAAGGGCTTTTTCCCACAGCAGGATACCGGGCGAATGGTTGGCGGGATTCAGGCCGATCAGAGCATCTCGTTCCAGCTGATGGAAAAAAAGCTGGCACAGTTCGTCAACATCATTCGGCGGGATCCCGCGGTCGAAAACGTGGTCGGCTTTACCGGCGGCTTTCAGACCAATGGTGGATTTGTCTTTGTCGTCCTGAAGCCGTTGTCGGAACGCAAAGTGTCGGTGATGCAGGTCATCGGCCGATTGCGCCCGAAACTGAACCAGGTCGCCGGGGCGCGGTTGTTTTTGCAGGCCGTGCAAGATGTTTGGGCCGGCGGCAGACAAACCAATGCGCAATACCAATACACCTTGCAGGGCGACGATGCGCATGAGATCTACAAATGGGCGCCGAAAGTCGAGGCGGCGCTGCAGAAAATCCTGTTGATCACCGAGGTCAATCTCGATCAGCAGCAGAAGGGGCTGGAGAGTGACCTGGTTATCGACCGCAATACGGCAGCACGGCTCGGACTCAATGTCAGAGAAATCGACAATACCCTCTACGATGCGTTTGGGCAGCGTCAGGTATCGGTCATCTATGCGGCGCAGAACCAGTATCACGTGATCATGGAAGTGGCGCCGCAATATTGGCAGAACCCGGAAACATTAAAGGACATCTACGTCAGCACCAGTGGCGGTACGGTCAGCGGTACGAAATCGACAAACGCGCTCGCTGGCACGATCACGGCGCCGACTGCAAAAAGTACCGCCGGCACAACCATAAACACAGCGGCGCAAATCGCCAGCGATACGGCGCGCAATCAGGCGAACAATTCGCTGGCCAATACCGGACACGGCTCGACCTCGACCGGTGCACCGGTCAGCACCACCGCCGAGAAGATGGTGCCGCTATCGGCGATCGTGCATTACCAGACGGGGAACACGCCGCTTGCCGTCAATCACCAGGGTCTGCTCGTCGCCGCGACGATCTCGTTCAATCTGGCACCCGGCGTGTCGCTGGGCCAAGCGCAGCACGCGATCGATCAGACGGTCCAAGGGCTTGACATGCCGGCGGCGGTGCGTGGCAGCTTTCAGGACACTGCCAAGGTTTTCGAACAATCCGTGGCCAATGAGCCGATATTGGTCGCTGCGGCATTGCTCGCCGTCTACATTGTACTGGGCGTGCTCTATGAGAGCTATGTGCACCCGATCACGATCCTGTCGACCTTGCCCTCGGCAGGGGTCGGGGCGATCTTGGCGCTGCTCGTCACCGGGACCGAGTTCAACATCATCACGCTGATCGGTGTGATCCTGCTGATCGGGATCGTCAAAAAGAACGCGATTATGATGATCGATTTTGCGCTCGATGCCGAGCGCAACCAGGGTCTCAACTCGCGCGAGGCAATCTACCAGGCCTGCCTCAAACGGTTTCGGCCGATCATGATGACAACGATGGCGGCGATGCTGGGCGCGGTTCCGCTGGCGATCGGTTTTGGCGAGGGCGCCGAAATCCGTCGGCCGCTCGGTATTTCGATCGTCGGCGGGCTGATGGTCAGCCAGATCCTGACCCTCTACACGACCCCAGTCATCTATCTGTACCTCGATCGCTTCCGTTTGTGGGGGCAACGCCGGTGGCGCATCAGTCGTCCGCGCTTTACCGTGAGGCACGTTCCAGAACCTGGGGAATGATCACGAGAGGGGGGATTCGGCGAGCGCCCCACATGGGTGCCGTCGCCGCGGCTGCGATGCTGACCGCCTGTACGGTCGGCCCCGATTACAGGCGCCCGAGCGCGCCGGTGCCGGCGGAGTACAAGGAGGTGCGGCCGCAGCCCGGATGGAAGATCAGCCAGCCAATTGACGTGATCAATCGCGGCGCATGGTGGTCGATCTACCACGATCCGGTGCTCGACAGCCTGGAGCGGCGGATCGACATCTCAAATCAGAACCTGAAAGCCGCCGCCGCCGCGCTTGCCGAAGCCGAGCAGCTCGTCGCCGAGGCCCGTTCCGGCTTGTTCCCGACCGGGACGGCGAGTTTCCAGGCGCAGCGCTCGCGCAGCAATGGCAGCGCCTCAACCGGCACCGGTTCGGCAGCCTTTGTCGGTTCCAGTGGGGGCAGGCTCTCGAGCTTTTTCACCGACCAGGTTACGGCCAGCTGGACACCCGATCTCTGGGGTCGGCTCCGCCGCGAGGTCGAAGCCAATGTCGCCAATGCGCAGGCGAGTGCCGCCGATCTCGCCAGCGCCCGGCTCTCGGCGCAGGGCACATTGGCCGGCGACTACCTGCAACTGCGCATTGCCGACGAGCTGAAGCGACTGCTCGATCGATTATCCAAAGACTATGCCGAATCATTGCGCATTACGCGCAATCAATACGCCGCTGGAACCGCTGCACAGTCGGATGTGTCACAGGCCGAGGCTCTCTTATACTCGACGCAGGCGACGGCGATTGCGACCGGGGTCACCCGCGCGACCTTCGAGCACGCGATCGCGGTGTTGATCGGCGTGCCGCCCGCCGAGCTGACGATCCCACCAACCGACTATGTCATCGAGATTCCAGTCATTCCACCGGGCTTGCCCTCGGCGCTGCTCGAACGCCGCCCCGATATCGCCGCCGCCGAGCGCGCCATGGCTGCAGCCAACGCGGAAATAGGATTCCAAGTCGCTGCATTTTATCCGACGATCACACTGTCCGCCGACGCCGGCACGGCGGCCGCAACGCTTGGCGGACTCTTCGGCAAGACCGGCGAATTCTGGTCGCTTGCCGGCAGTTTTGCCGAAACCGTGTTCGAAGGCGGATTGCGCAATGCGCAGGTTCAGGCCGCGATTGCGGTCTTCAACCAGGATCTCGCCAACTACCGGCAGACGGTATTGACCGCCTTTCAGCAGGTCGAAGACGAACTGGCCGCGCTGCGCATCTACGCCGAGCAAGCAAAGGTGCAGGATGCCGCGATTGCAGCGGCAAGCGAGGCCGTGCGCGTGTTCAACAACCAATATCTTGCCGGCACCGTCGCCTATACCAGCGTCGTTCTGGCCGAGGAAACCCAGCTCTCGGATCTCGAAACGGCGCTGACGATCCGCGAGAACCGGCTCGTCGCCAGCGCCAGCCTGATCCAGGCATTGGGCGGCGGCTGGAACGCTTCCGACCTGCCGACCCCGACCGAGGTCAAAGCAGCGGCACCGTTGAACTTCAACCCGCTGCCGCCGATCGTTCCGGTGCAGGGCCAGGGCCCGCCGTAACGCCGCCCGAGCCATCGCCGCGGCGTTCAACCTGGGCCAGCGAATGGCAGACGCCGGTAGGCGGAGCCGGGTCGGACCCGACCCGATTTGGTTCCGCTTACAGCAACATGGAGCCGCCATTAAATCCCTGCAATGCGCGGCTTTGCGGGTATGCCGCGGTCACGGGCGGCATAGATCGAGATGAGGGGCATTGGCCCCGATTTTCACTGAGGACGACAATGAAGAGGTTACGCACATCGGTAATGGCAGCGGCTCTGTTGGCCGGTTCCACAGCGATCGGGCTCGCCCCCGCTTTTGCAGAAACGGCGCCGTCGCCGGCCAATGTCACCGGCCAGAGCCAATCGCATCACCACGGCCGCTTTGGCATGATGCCGGGCCAATTGGTCGACGGCCGCATCGCGTTCCTAAAGACCGAGCTCAAAATTACCCCGGAGCAGGAGGCGCAGTGGGATCAATTTGCCGCTGTCATGCGCCAGAATGCGCAATCGCTCGACCAGGCGATCGCCAATGCCCGACAGCACCGCGGCACGGCGATGAACGCCGCCGACCGCATCGAGATGCAGGCGCAGTTCGCCAAGCTTCGGGCGGACAACGAGGCCCGTCTGGCAAACGCGTTTCGACCACTCTATGCGAGCTTCTCACCCGAGCAACAGCAGGTCGCGAACGAGCTGATGAGCCATGCCGGCGGGCATCACGGCTGGCATCATCACGCCTGAAGCGGGTCGCTCTAGAGCTGAGTCTTGTGCCAAGCAAGCCGTCGGGTTCTTCCCGGCGGCTCGCCGTTTATCCTGGGCCGGGTTGCCAAGCCCGTGCGGCAGGTCGCGATCAGCAGATTGACAGCCCTGCGCGGCGCATCAAAGACTTCGTGCCGATGCGGGATTGGAGGCGATAGGGTGATAGGAGGCGGCGCTAGGCTGGGTGTCGATATCGGCGGCACCTTTACCGATGTAGCCCTCGAAAGAGGCGAGCGGCGGTGGAGCGCCAAGATCCTGACCACGCCCGAAGCCCCGGAGCGCGCGGTCATCGAGGTCATGCACCGCGTGCTGGGCGAGGCCGGCCTCGCTCCCGCCGAGCTGTCGCTGATCATTCACGGTACGACCTTGGCGACAAACGCATTGATCGAGCGCAAGGGAGCCAAGACTGCGCTTTTGACCACCGAGGGCTTTCGCGACACGATCGAGATTCGGCACGAAAACCGCTTCGAGCAATACGACGTCAACATCGACCTGCCGCCACCGCTCGTACCGCGCCGCCTGCGCTTTCCGGTGCGCGAGCGCATCGACGCACGCGGCCGGGTGTTGGTGCCGCTCGACGAGGCGGGCGTGATGGCAATCGCCGAGCGCCTGGCTGAACTGGGGATCGAGGCGGCGGCAATCGGGTTTCTGCACAGCTTCACAAACCCGGCCCATGAACAGCGCGCCGGCGAGATCCTAGCCCGACACCTGCCTTCGCTGGCGATCACCCTGTCGAGCGAGGTGTCGCCCGAAATGCGCGAATACGAGCGCTTTTCGACCGCCTGCGCCAACGCCTATGTCCAGCCGCTGATCGGGCGCTACATCGCCAATCTTGAAACCTTGCTGCGCCGCGAGGGGTTTTCCTGTCCGCTGTTTCTGATGCTGTCGGGGGGCGGGCTGACTGCGGCCGAGACCGCGATCCGCTTTCCGGTGCGGCTCGTCGAATCAGGGCCGGCGGGCGGCGCCATTTTTGCCGCCGAAATCGCCCGGCAATTGGCCCTCGACAAGGTCCTGTCCTACGACATGGGCGGGACGACGGCGAAGATTTGCGTGATCGATGATCTGAAACCGCAGACCAACCGCGCGTTTGAAGTGGCGCGGGTCTATCGTTTCAAAAAGGGCAGCGGCCTGCCATTGCGCATCCCCGTCATCGAAATGGTTGAGATCGGTGCCGGCGGCGGCTCGATTGCGCGCGTCGATGCGCTGAAGCGGATTAGCGTCGGCCCCGATAGCGCCGGCGCCGATCCGGGACCCGCCTGCTATGGCCGCGGCGGCGAGGCGCCGACCGTGACCGACGCCGATCTGGTCCTCGGCCGCATCGACCCGGCAGGGTTTTCGGGCGGCAAAATGATGCTCGATCGGGCGGCTGCCGAGGCGGCAATACGGCGTGAAATAGCAGACCCGTTGGCCTTGCCGCTCGAATTGGCGGCACTCGGGATCAGTGAAATCGTCGACGAGAACATGGCGAATGCGGCCCGCGTCCACGCGATCGAGAGCGGCAAGGATACCCGCGGCCGCACCCTTGTTGCGTTTGGCGGTGCGGCACCGCTGCATGCAGCGCGGCTTGCCGAAAAGCTCGGCCTCGACAATGTGCTGGTGCCGTCCTACGCCGGGGTCGGCTCGGCGGTCGGCTTTTTGCGCGCGCCGATCGCGTATGAGATCGTACGCACGGCGTTGCAGCGGCTTGAGGAATTCGATGCCGAGGCGGCCAACGCGCTGTTGGCGGCGATGCGCGCCGAGGCCGCGGAGATCGTGCGTCGCGGCGCGCCCGACGCGCCATTGACCGAAACCCGCTCCGCACTCATGCGCTATCGCGGCCAGGGCCATGAGATCGCGGTGTCACTGCCGACTCGCCGCTACCAGCGCGATGACGCCGCCGTCCTGCGCGCCCTGTTCGAGGATGCCTATCGCCGGCTCTATCACCGCATCATCCCCGGCGTCGAAGTCGAAGTGTTGAGCTGGGTGTTGCTGCTCTCCGCACCGCCGCCGGCCGAACCGGCGCCACCCCCGCCCGCGCCGTCGGCCTACACGCCCGCACCCGCCCGCCATCGAGCGGTGTTCGATCCCGAATTGGGCGAGTTTGTCAGCACAGCCATTCACGAGCGCCGGCAGCTGAAACCGGGTGCGCGAATTCCCGGCCCCGCGGTTATCGTCGAGGACGAGACCTCGACTGTCGTCACCCGCCTGTTTACCGCCCGCATCGACGCCTTCGGCTATATCGAACTGATCCGTAATCCGAGTTGACGGTCAGTGCGTGGGGTGGGTTGAGCGAGCGAAACCCACCGCATTGCGGCGGCAGTGAGCCTGATCTCGTCCGCGTGTTTAAGCGGAGTGAAAGCTGCCGCCTTGCGGGACGTCCAATACCCAATGGTTGGTGGTGTGGCGGCGCAGACGAAGTTGGTGGGTTTCGCGGACCCGCTCAACCCACCCTACGATTTACTGGCTCGCAAGGAGGTGCCTGACAAGGCCGATTTCCCGGCAATCACTTTCCGTATGGATACACTGCATCGGCAGTCTGGCATCACCCCGAAGCTATTCGCTTTCGACGTACGCAAGATCGCCGAGCGCCAGCCGTTGCCCGAATACGGCCTGCGGATCGATCGCAAGAACAAGCACGAGCTCGTCACCTTCTGCCGCGATCACAGCAAATCGCCTCGCGTCCCGCATGGCTTCAAGTTTCGCATCATCGAGGGCCGTTAGCCAGCCGACGCTCATCAGGCAGCTTATATCGACAGTTTTTCCGGCAAACCGCAAAGCTCACTGCTGCAGACGTTGCAGACGGTGATTTCCGCTTCACCCGGGCGCCGGGGTGCTAACATCATGCCGCGGTCGGGCACATCGCACAGCGGCGGCGGTAACGCATAGAGGCACTTCATGATCGCCGCCTCGATCCGCTCGCGGATGCGCCTGTCCTCGACATGCGCCACAAACAGGCGATGGGCGGCCATGTGCCGCTTAGCCGCGGCGCGGATTTCGCTCTGCCGTTCGGCAAATTGCGCGCGGTGGGTGCGGGCATAGCCCCAACCATGCCACACCTCACAGCGTCGCCCTTGCTGCAGCGCCGCGATGTCGAGAACAGTGTAATCGCCGTTGAGAAAGCATTTTGTGTGCTCTCTGAACCTTTTGTGGAACGGCCGTCCGGTGATACCGGCGGAACAGATCAGGTAGCCGCTCTTGTAGTCAGCGCCATTGAGATAGACACCAGGGAAAGCGGGAAGTGCCGGCAATCCATTGATCGCTTCAAATTCGGGCCAGGAATAGGGCCCCGACCAGGGCAGGTTGAACTCTCTCACACTCTAAACGTGTATCACAATTTTTATTAAACGCAATAGTTTGTTGTCGACAGCCCTACAAGTAGGTTGTCGGCCTCTTGCACCGTCCACCCATCACATCCACTCGGGTCGCCTTGCCTTAAATTGAATGCGACGCAAGGTGAAATTTGTGTATAAAAGATCCCCTCGGCCGGGCTTGACCCGGCCGTCCACGTCTTGAAACCGATCTGGCTTCGCAAGAGAAGACGATCGCAGCATAATGCCCCAGTGTTGCAAGATATGTGTGAAAAATCCTGCCGGCTAGCGATCCAGCTGATAGCAGTCGGTCAATGTTTGCAGAAAGGCGATGATGTCGCGCTCGTCTGCGGCGCTCATCGCCGGCGCGTCTCCCGGCTTGCGGTCGAAGGGCGGGTCGGTCACGTCGATATTGGCGTGGTATCGCGGCGGCAGATCGTCGAATTTGTCGATCGTGCCATCCGCACGGCGCGGATAAATCCGTTCCGGCTCGATGTCACGGAAATCATAAAAATCCAACACTTGTTCCAGTGAGCGATAGACGCCGTTGTGAAAGAAGACTCGCCGGGTGGCGACATTGCGCAAGCTCGGGGTTCGAAACATTCCGCAATATTGCGTTTGCTGCGCCATGTCGGTGCGCAACGGACCGCAGATGCCGAGATCATAATAGGCCGGGTCGTTATTGGCGGTGAGCGCCGGGTTGCGCGGCACACCCAGACTCTCGAACTGATGGTCGGTAAAGAGCGGCGGCAAACCGTCAGCCGTCGGCGTATCAACATGACATTCGCCGCAATTGGCTTTGACTGGATCATTGAACAGCAAGTAGCCGCGCAATTCGGCTGGGCTCAGCCGCGCGCGGCCTTCGAGCCAATAGTCGTATTTGCTGGTGTAGGGGTGAAAGCTCGGCTCCTCGATCTGGTAGCGCGCGACAGCGAACAACGCTTCCGCCAAAGCCAATTGCGGCGTGTCAAACACTTTGCTGCCGAACAACTGCGCGAACCGTGGGGCGTGTGATGCCCGCTGCAATTTCGCGGCCACGGTCTCAATGCCGCCGCCATCCATTTCGAATGGGCTCAGCAATGGCAGGAGCGCCTGCTGTTGCAATGTATCGGCGCGCCCGTCCCAGAACAGGCCGCCTTGCGGCACGAGGTTCGCGGCACTCGCCTTGCTGTCGGTTGCGGTCTTTTGCGCGCGCGGCGCATCGCGGCCGCGTGCAGCCTGCTGAAACAGGTCGACAGTCTCGTTTTCCGCGTCATCCGGTCCAATGCTGAAATTCGGCTGGCGTTCGAGATACATCAGTGAGGGTACAGCGCGTACACCCTGGCGCGACAGTACCGGGCCGCCTGCCATCACCGAGGCGGCACCGGACGGGCCATAGGCATGCTCAGGGCTATGACACGAGGCGCAGGCGAGCCGGCCCGAGGACGACAGACCGGGGTCGAAAAAGATGAGCCGGCCGAGCTCCGCCATCGCCGAAAGCGGTGCGGTAGACGGGCGAACAAGCCTCGCCGGGTACGGGTTTTCACCCCGCGCCAGCATAAAACTCGCGATTGGGTGTATGGCCCAACTGTGCAGCGGCACTGGACCATGCGCAATAGCGCCAATCGCAGCGGCGGCAAGAACGACGGCGGACCCGATGGCGAGCAGCCGCCAAGCGTGCCGCGGCATGGTTCGGTTTATTTCGTCGCGGGCGGTGCGAAGAATCGGTTGCCGGTCACGGGGTTGAGATGAAGTGGCGGATTGTTGCCGGCGCCTGAAAAATCGAACATCGCCATGACCGAGCCGGCACCGGCATCGAATGACCCGCCGCCCAGCCGCTCGCCTTTCAACCAATTATCCTCGATAAAGCGCGTGACCGAGGCCAAAGAGATCCGGTCATGGCTAACGAAATTGGCTTTGGCCCAGGGCGAAATCACAAAGAACGGCATGCGCGTGCCGGGTCCGCAGCGGCCGTTGACCGGCTTGCCGTCGAGACCTGCGGGCGGTGTGCCGGTCCCGCATTTGCCCGGACCGTCGAGCCGGTCGGCTTGCGGATCAAAGGACGGGCTCGTCGTCTTGGCAAAAGCATGATCGTACCAGCCGTCCGAATCATCCCAGGCGATGATCACCGCAGTACTTTTCCAAGCTGGCTGCTGCTCGAGAAAATCGACCAGCGTCACCACCCCGGTCTGCTCGTCCAAAGGATCGGAATAACCAGCATGTCCGTCCTGAAACGCGGGCATTTTGATAAAAGAGACCGACGGCATGTTGCCGGCCCTCACCGCATCGTAAAAATCAATAAGACCGTATTCGTGGTTCGCCGGATCGCGGGTTTTGCCGTCGTGCTCGAAACTATAGCCGATTGCCGCCACGGAACTGGGGCGGAGGTGCCGCGGATTGGCGGTCGAGGCGAAATACTGGAACCAATTGTGGTGGGGGATATAGTCGACAATATTGGCGCCGACGATCGGTGAATGCGTACTGCGCTTGCATCCTTTCGTGCCGTTTGCATTCTGGCGATCGAGGTTGAACCCACCCATGAACCCGCCCCAGCTGATGCCGGCGCCGTTGAGCAGATCGCCAATGTTCCGGCCCATCATCATGACCTGATCATGGGGAACGGAGCAGATGTCGTAACCCGGATCGACGTCGTTGATCATCGTAAACCCGCCCTGCCCATCATTGATGTAATAGGAAACGGCAGTGAGGCTGGACGGCTTTTTGGTGGTGGCGATGATCTTCATGCCGGCGGTCTGCCCGGCAACCAGATTGAGAAGACCGGGGGTCGAGGGGCCATAGGTGTCGGTATAGGCATTGTCGCTCATTGCGAAATGCTGTGCGTACTGCCACAGCGCGGTGACGGTATTGCCGTCGAAATAGCCCATTACCTGGCCCTTGGTGCCAAAAGCACCGACCCCGCCCGGCGTTCCCTTGCCGGTGTATTTCGGGAACAAATCGGCCTTGCCGCCGTCATAGGCCTGCTGTTCGGCGGTGTAGGCGTGATTCTGATCAGCGGTGCTGGCTTGCGTGCGGTCGAGCCGAAATGGTTCGGCGGCGTCGCTGCCGTTCTCCTTGTTCGTGAAGTTCGGGTTGTTGCTCAACAGATTGGCGGCGGTAAGATTGTCGACCCTCGGGGTGCCGGGTGCCGCGGTGAAAGCCGGCTCGCCCGGCGGGTTGGTGGCCTTTGGATAGGTCGCGAAATAATGATCGAAAGAGACGTTTTCCTGAAAGATCACGACCAGATGCTTGATCGGCGTCGCGGTCGGCACCGCCTCCGGTCCGGCATCCGAGGGATTGGCGGGGGCTACCGCGCCGGCCGATTGCGCAGCCGCTGCATCCCTCCAAGGGACTAGGTTGGCGACAAACGCGGCGATACCGGCCGACAGCAGAAACGAGCGCAGTTTCATGGTTTTCTATGCTTCGCTTGCGCTTTCCTCTCTACCGCATCGAACATGACGCTAATATGACAATCAGGGCGTTGAAATGAGTACCTGCCCTGTTGCTGGTGTAAATTTGGCAGTGACGTATCCTTCCGGAGATTACCAACATGGCGGGATCCGCTTCGGCGGAGCACCGATGCGAGCGTCCACACGGCCCGGTGATGACCGGACCTCCACTGCGCATACGGCCCTCTCTCGCTATTGTGGCGGCGGCAGCGGCGTTTGCTGGACCGGCGCGTTCGGGTTTGCGGCTGGCGGATTCGCGGCTGGGGGTGGAGGGGGATACGGATAGGGATAGGGCGGACGATACGGATATCCGTAGGGATAGGGCGGGTAGGAGTAATAGGCGCCGGTATACGGATCATAATAACAGCCGGCCAACCCACCCGCGCTTGCCAGCAGGATCACGCTCATTCGCCACAATCGGCATCGTCGCATTACTTATCTCCCCCGATCGGTCAATCGCGTTGCTCATTATCCCAGCCGCCGCGCGCCCCGACTCACCCCTGGGCCTGGCCCAGCGCACGCCTATTTCCAAGGCCGCTCGGCGGCGGCGTTTCGCCCTGAGACGCGGCCGAACGCGAGACATTCGCCGATATTACCGGTCCCCTGATACAAATAACTGTAGATCGAGCCCAATTCGCCGGCGCTGTATAGCCGCGGGATCGGGGTGCCATTGGGCCGAACGATCTGGCCCTTTTCATTGCGCCGCGGGCCGCCTTGGGTATTGAGCATCGATGGCGAGAGCTCAACCGCGTAAAACGGCGCGTCGAAGATCGGCTCCATCATCAGGGTTCGGCCGAATTCCGTGTCGTGCCTTGCGTCGCAATAGCGGTTCCAGCGGGTGACAGTTTCGACCAATGTGGCGGCATCGAGCCCCGATACCCCCGCAAGATCGGACAGGCTCTCCGCGGTCTTGATCCACCCTTTTGCCAATTCGGCGCTGTTGTCTTCGCTCCAATCATAGCGCTCGATGATCTGCGTCCAGCCATGGCTCGGATGCTTGTCGTAGAGCGGGGCCGCGGAAAACAGTGTGTGATCAAAGATCATAAACATCGGGCACGGTGTCGATAATGGCAGCCAGCGGCCATTGATCGGGATCTTGCCGTGCCGGGTCTTGAACTTTTCGTCGGTGAAGCGCCTCGCATCCGGGCCAACGACGATCATGCCGCCCGGAAATTCCTTGCTGAAATGCAAGGCCTGCATCGAAAACGTGGTGCGGACCTCAGGCACCTTGAGCGCCATCGAGGGCCCCGCGTAATTGTTCATATGCCAGAGATCGGCACCAACCGACATCGCCATCACGATGCCGTCGCCTTCGTTGTAGGGCGTACCGGAAGTATAGCAGTACGGGATACCGGGGAGATAATTGCGGATCATCTCCTGGTTGTTTTCAAAGCCGCCGCAGGTCAGCACTACGGCTCTGCGGGCTTTGACAGTGATCGGTTTGTTGCGCCGCCACGCGCGCACCCCGAGAATTTCTTTGGTGACGTCGTGCTGGATCAGTTCGTGCGCTGGGGTCTCGTAAAGGATCGTGATCGGGCGCTGTTTGACCAAGCGTTCGAACAATTTCCAAGTATTGGAATAGCCATAGGTCGGGCCGTCGTGAAATTTATGCACGCAATCCGACCCGGGCAGATCCGGAAATTCGATGCCGACCGGCGGATGCTGATGCTCCTGCGGATCGCCTCCGAGGCTTTCAAGCCAAGTATTGTTCTGGCACATCTCCTCGGCCCAGACTTTGACCATGGGCTCCGGAACGGTGTAGGGCCCGCACAGCGCAGTCAAATAAGCGATCGCTTTTTCGACCGACGAGGTGTTCAGATACCCCTGGCCGGCGACTCGGGTATTGCCGCCTTCCTCGCCCTCGGGCGCCTTTTCCAGGATGACGACTTTGGCACCCAGATCATGGGCGGTGACGGCTGCAGCCACGCCAGCGACGCCAAATCCGACAACGACAACATCCGCCTCGACGGTCCACTTCTCCGGGGCTGAAAGTCCCATATTGTATTCCTGCTGCTGACGGCCGCATTCCGCTGGTTGCGGGCCTCCTGGCGATAGTAACCTCGGAGGCCCGTGCGGACAGCTAGACCTGGAGGCTAGGCGCCGCGACTAGCGCGCACCAGATGGCCGGGGCGAGCACCGGTGTCCTCGCCATTTTCGAATACCGGTGTGCCGGCGACGAACGTGGCGCGATAGCCGTCGACCCGCTGCACGAGCCGCCGCCCGCCGGCAGGCAAATCGTACACCACCTCGGGCTGATGCAACCTCAGCCGATCGAAATCGATCAGGTTGACATCGGCGCGCATCCCCGGCGCAAGCCGGCCGCGATCGGTGAACCCGAAGAAATCGGCGGTCTCGCTGGTTTGCATCCTGATGAGCTGCGGCAGCGGCAATCTCGGCCCGCGGCTGCGGTCGCGCGCCCAATGGGTCAGCATAAAGCTCGGCAGGCTGGCATCGACGATCGCGCCGCAATGGGCGCCGGCGTCGCTGAGCCCCAACAGTGTTGCCGGGTCGGTCAGCATCTCGCGAACAGTCTCGTGGTCGCCGTCGGTGTAGTTGACGATCGGGAAGAACAGGAACCGATTGAGCCCTTCGGTCAAATAATCGTAGGCGATTTCTTGCGGGCTCGAATTGCCGCGCGCCGCAATCGCGGCAATGCTTTTATCGGGCGTCGGCTCGTAGTCGGGCGCCTCCCCGGCCATCACATACATGCGGTCCCATCGACCGACCATGTCCTGGCGCGCTTGCGACAGGCGCGCGAGCTGCTCCGCAGACGGCTCTTCCGACAGAAGCTGACGGCGGGTTTCGGGATCGCGCAGGCGCTCCAGCCGCTGCCGCACCGGCAATGCATCGAGCGGCTGGTAACTCGGGCGGATCGAGAACGGGTTGAACGAGCCGGCGATCCCCATGATGATGCCGACCGGACGGCCGGCGATCTGGGCAGTGATCTGCGCCCCCTGGGCGCGGGCCGCATGGACCCGCTTGATCAGCCGCCGCCAGCGCGCCGGATCCTTTGCGTGATCGACCAAGAGGAACCAGACCGGCCGGCCGGTCTCTCGCGACAGACGCGTCATCCATGCGAATTCGGCGTCTTCATCAACAAAGTCACTGTTCAGGCCAAAGGCGCCGCCGCCGACCGACATCATTGCCCGGCCGATGCCGTAAAGCTCGGCCTCCTCGGCGAAATGGCCGGGAACGAGTCGCCCGCGTTGGTCTTGTGCGAATAGGTACGCGAGGTCGTAAAGCCGAACGCGCCGGCTTTGAGCGCCATTTCGGTCAGCCGGCGCATCTCAGCGACATCGTCCGCGGTCGCCGCCTCGCGGTTGATGCCGCGATCGCCCATCACATAGACGCGCAGCGGGTGGTGCGGGATCTGGGCGGCGATGTCGATCGTGCGTGGTAGGCGGTCCAGCGCGTCGAGATATTCGGGAAAGCTCTCCCAATCCCATTTGAGACCCTCGGCGAGAGCCGTGCCGGGAATGTCCTCGATCGCCTCCATCAAATCGATGAGGCCGGCGCGGTGCTCCGGGCGCACCGGGGCAAAACCGACGCCGCAATTGCCGAACAGGATCGTCGTTACGCCGTGCCAAGCTGACGGGGCAAGAACCGGGTCCCAGGTCGCCTGGCCGTCGTAATGGGTGTGAACATCGACCCAACCGGGTGTGACGAGGAGACCATTGGCGTCGATCTCGCGCTTGCCAGGCCCGGCCTTGCCGCCGATCTCGGCGAGGCGATCGCCATCGATTGCCAAATCGCCCGTGAATGCCGCCGCCCCCGTACCGTCGAGGATGGCGCCACCGCGAATGACGACATCGTGCATCTGGCCTCTCCCGCCGATTTCAACCGCAGGGCAGCATGGGCCGATGCGGCACCCCATGCAATCGCTTGCGCTGCATGGCGCCATGCCGCAACGTCTTGCCCCAAAACAAGGGAGGACAGAATGAGCGAACAGCAGCGCGTGGCAATCGTAACGGGGGCTGCCGGAGGCATCGGCCGCGAGCTGGTGCTGGGCCTGCTCGGCAAAGAGATCAAGGTCGCGGCGGTCGACCGCACGGCTCAGGGTCTGGCCGAACTTGCCCAAACAGCGCAGGAACGCCAGCAAGGTACCAATCTGATGACGATCGAAGCCGATCTCGCGCGCGATGAGTCGATCGACGAAATTGTCACCAAGGCGCGCGACCGCTTCGGGGTGATCGATATCCTTGTCAACAATGCCGGGGTCGGGCAGGCAATGATGCGTACCGACAACCGGCAGCGCCCGATAAAATTCTGGGAGGTGACACCCGAGCAGTGGAAATTGTTTGTCGCCGTCCACAACAATGCGCCAATGGCGCTGTCGCGGGCTCTCGTGCACGACATGATGCGGCAGAAATGGGGCCGCATCGTCAATGTGACGACGAGCCTCGGCACGATGATCCGCGAGGGCTCGCCGACTTACGGTCCATCAAAGGCAGCGCTGGAGGCATTTTCGGCGATCATGGCAAAGGATCTTGCCGGCACGGGTGTTACCGTCAATGTGCTGGTCCCGGGCGGGGTCACCAATACCGGCATGGTGCCGCTCGAGGCCGGCTACGACCGCGCCGAAATGATCCAGCCTGCGGTGATGGCACCGCCGCTCAATTGGCTGGTGTCCGATGCCGCTAGCGACGTGACCGGACGCCGGTTTCTCGCCGTGCATTGGGACCCGAACCTGGCGCCGGAGGAAGCCGCAAAGAAGGCGGGTGCTCCGGTCGCTTGGACCGACATCGCGACAATGCCGATCGAACCGCCACGGCGCAATTAGAGCTTCCAGTGCCGGTGGCCGCGGGGCGTGCTCGCGTGCGCCGTCGAGGCCGCCAACCGGTTTGACTTCGCCTGCACGCCGGCGCAGCCTTTTCATGGTCCGAACCGATGGAGGATAAAACCTCAGACGCATCGAGTGGCTCGACGATGTCCCGTGGAACTAAGGCGGACGCGATCGTCGTGCTCGGCTGCAGATCCCTGTCACGGCTGCGGCGGCGGCTCGAATTGGCGATCGAGGTGTTTCGCGAAGGTGCCGCTCCGGCATTGCTGCTGTCGGGCGGCGGCAGCGGAGCGGAGCCCGAAGCGGAGATCATGCGGCGCACGGCATTGACTCATGGCGTTCCGGCAGCGGCGCTGCTCGTCGAAACCGTCTCTCGCGATACCCTGGGCAACGCACGCTACAGTGCGGCGCTGCTCCTTGCGCGCGACTGGCGGCGTATCGTGCTCGTCACTGACCGCACCCACCTGCCGCGCGCAGCGCTGCTGTTTCGCCTTGCCGGTCTCGAAGTCGTCGGCCGCTTTGGTGTTCGATATCCGTCCCGATGTACCGCGATCTGCTCCGCCCTATATGAGGCTGCGGCGACAGTATGGAGCTTGGCTCGAGTCGTGGTCGGCGCCGTCGGAACACTCATCGGGCAACGACGCAACTCCCGGCTGGAATAAGAGGCTAACTGTCGAGCGTGCTCTGCGTCTGATCGCCCCCGGAGCGGATGAGAGGGCCAACGGCTCACGTGCCATCTGTTTCGCACCCGATCGGAGCCAGCGCCAAGTTCGGCAGCAAGCGCCAGAAGACGGCACCGACGACAAGGGTTGCAGCACCCGTCAGCAAAAACAGCCCTGGTACAGTGATCCCGGCGGCGATCAGCGCCATTGTTGCCAGAGCTGCGATCACCATACCGGCAGCATTGATCACGTTGTTGGCGGCGATTGCCCGGGCCCGCTGAGCGGGTGGGCTCGCTGCCTGCAGCAATACGTAAAGGGGCACGATAAAGATCCCGCCGGAGACCGCGATGCCGAGAAGATCGCCAATTATCCGCCAATGCGTCGGCGTTGCCAGGAAGGCCGAGAGCTCGGCCAGGCTGCCGCCTGCCACAGCAGTCGGGCTCGCCAGCCACAAATCGATCGAGAACAGACCGATGCCAAAGGCCCCCCACGGCACGGTGCGGGCGGTGATCCGGCCGCCAAGGATCCGGCTGCACAGAAGCGAGCCGAGCGCGATGCCGAGCGTAAAGACAGTCAGAAACAACGTCACGACCGCTTCCTGCCCGCCGAGCGAGAAGCGTACATAGGCCGGGAATTGCGACAGGTAGACCGCCCCGGCGAGCCAGAACCACGAGATGCCGAGGATCGAGCGAAACGGGATCGGTTGATGGGCGGCCTCGGCGATGACACGCGCAGTGGCGGCAAACAGGTTCCATTCGAGGCGGCTGCGCGCCGCTGCCGCGCTTGTTGCCGGGATGGCCAGGCTCGTCGTCCAGGCGGCAAGCGCCACCATCATGATCAGCCCCGCGACCACAGCCGCACCGTAGTGCCCGGCGATCAGCACCCCGGCGATCGTGCCGAGCAGTATCGCCACGAAGGTGCCGGCCTCGACCAGCGCATTGCCGAGCAGCAATTCGTTGGGGGCGAGCAGGTCGGGCAGGATCGCGTATTTGAGCGGCCCCAAAAACGCGGCCTCGATGCCCATAACGAACAGAACGCCGAGCAGCGCCGTCGTACTGCCGAGCAGCACCCCGGCTGCCGCGGCCAGCATCAGCGGAATTTCGGTCGCTTTGATCAGACGGATCAGCCGGGCCTTGTCGTGCTGGTCGGCAAGCTGACCGGCGGTCGCCGAGCACAAGAAAAACGGCAGGATAAAGAGCCCGCCGGCGAGCGGGATCAGGATCTGCGCCGATCGCTGCGCGGCGGCATCGGCGCCGTAGGCGATCATCAACACCAGCGCGTTCTTGACCGCATTGTCGTTGAACGCAGACAAAAACTGCGCTGCAAAGAGCGGCCCAAACCGGCGCGAGCCAAGCAGCGCCGATGCCCCAGCCCCCCTGGGTCCGCCGCGCTGCACGCCGCCGGCCGTCATTACGACCCGAATACGCGCGGGTCGGTCTTCATCGGTGCCGGCGATCGCGCGCGCCTCAGCGGCCGACCGCGTAGCCCTGCATGCCGCGCGGGTTGGCGGCAGCTTTAATGATCATTCCTTCGTCGGTTTGTTCGCGTGCGCAGCCGGAAAGGCGGCCTTCCGACCACGGGCCGCCCATGACGAGCCGATGACCTCGTTCGGCGAGTGCCCTGCTGGTCGTTTCCGGAAAGCGGCCTTCGAGCGCCACCAACCCGGGTTGGGCGGCGCGCGGGTAGAACGAACTCGGCTGATGGGCAGTATGGAAAGCCGGACAATCGATTGCTTCCTGCAGGTTCATGCGGTGATGGACATGATGCAGAAGCATCAGCGTGGACCATTGGTCCTGCTGGTCACCGCCCGGCGTGCCAAAGGCCATGTAAGGCCTGCCGTCCTTGAACGCCATCGATGGCGACAGCGTGCTGCGGGGGCGCTTGCCGGGAGCGAGGCTCGCCGGCAATCCCTCTTCGAGCCAGAACATCTGCATGCGCGTGCCGAGGCAAAAGCCAAGTTCGGGAATGACCGGCGAGCTTTGCAGCCAGCCGCCCGAAGGGGTCGCCGAGACCATGTTGCCCCAGCGGTCGATCACATCGAGATGGCAGGTATCACCGGCAGCGACCCCGTGCCGGTCGAGTGTCGGTTCGCCGACACCGGCGCCTGTATCGCCGATGGTCGGCTCGCCGATGCCGGCGCCGGCGAGCGCCGCTTCACGCCCGCCGACCAATACCCGCGGCACGCAGCCCTCGGGGCTGCCCGGGCGTAATTCCATCGAGGCATCGCGGCCGATAAGCCGCCGCCTCGCGTCATTGTAGCCCGCCGATAGTAAGGTCGACATCGGCACATCGACAAAATCGGGATCGCCATACCACGCCTCGCGGTCGGCCAAGGCGAGCTTGAGGCACTCGACAACGGTATGAACGAAATCCGGCCCGAGCGGGTCGAGATCGTCGAGATCAAAACCTTGCAGCAAGGCGAGGGTCTGGAGCAGCACCGGGCTCTGGCTCCACGGACCGCCTTTGAACACGGTGTAACCGTGATAGTCGAAGGCGAGCGGTTGTTCGACCGGCACGCGCCAGCGCGCCATGTCATCGCCGGTCAACAGCCCGCCATGGCGGCGGCCCGAAGCATCTAGGACCTTTTCGTTGCGACAGAAGCGGTCAATCGCTTCGGCGACGAATCCCTCATACCAGGCGGCGCGGGCGCGTTCGATCCGGGCTTCGCGGGTGCCGTCGCCGGCTTCGCTGAGGATCCGGCGATAGGTGGCGGCGAGTGCCGGGTTGCGAAACAGCCGCCCCGGCGGCGGCGACCGGTCTTGCGGCAAATAGACCGCGGCCGAACTCGGCCATTCGCGGCGGAACATTTCGCTCATCACAGAAATCGTCTCGGTGATGCGCTCGACGACCGGATAGCCGTTTTCGGCATAGGAGATTGCCGGACCCAGGATTTCGGCGAGCGGCATCGTTCCCCAATCGCGCAACAACCGCATCCACGCGCCAAAGGCGGCCGGCACTGCCGCAGCGAGCAGCCCGGTACCGGGGATCAGATCGAGCTCCAAAGCCCGAAAGCGAGCAATTGCCGCCGCCGCCGGCGCCACACCCTGACCGCAGATCATCTCGCAGCGCTGCGTCTTCTCGCTCCACACCAGAATCGGCGCCTCGCCGAGCGGACCATTCAGATGCGGTTCGACGACCTGCAATGTAAACCCCGCCGCGGCCGCGGCGTCGAATGCGTTGCCGCCTTTTTCAAGGATGCTCATCCCGACCGCGGAGGCGAGCCAATGTGTCGATGCAACGGCACCAAAGGTGCCGCAGATTTCTGGTCGCGTGGTAAAGGCCGGCATCCTGCTCTCCCGCCTGATCGTCATGCTCTATGTCCAGGCAGGGTAGACCACCTTTGGTGCCACCGGAAGGCTTGGCCGCTCGCAAAGCGCGCGAATGCCCCTATCTAACTGCTGGCCCTAATTTGTCAGGGCAAACCCGCTCATGGCTCAACCACTTAATGGACACAAATCTCTCCATCGACCAAGGCTTGGCGGTTGCATCCGAGTCGGCGCCGCAAATCAGCGGCGAAGAATTCTTTCGCATTGAAGGCGTCTATACCGGGCTCGGTGCGCCGATTGCGGGCGGCGATGTTGATCGCTGGCTGCTGGTCGATGGCCCCCAGATCGACAGCGAAGTCGAACTCTTTGACGAGCTGTGTTGGCGGCTTCTCGGCGACGGTGTGCCATTGTGGCGCGCCAGTCTGCATATCGGCACGCTGCATCCGCAGATCCGCGGCATCGGCGCTCGCTGGTGGCGCGATCGCAAGGTCATTGAAGACTATCGCATTCTGCACGGCTCCGAGGCGACCGACGAATACCGGCTGAGCCCAATTCGGACGACGATCGAACGAGGCACGCCGGTGCGGCGGCGGCTCGATGGGCCAATCCCCGAATTTCCGCTGCTCGAGCGGATCCGCAAAGCCGGCGGCACCGATTATTTCGCACTGCCGCTCAACCGCACGTTTCGCCGCTTTCCAACGGTCGCCTGGGCTACCGACCGGCCAGGCGGATTCAGCGATGCCGATATCGCCAAGCTCGAAGCCATCAATCCGGCGCTGGCGGCGATCGCGGAAACCCGCGCGGTGCGCCGAATCAGCGGCAACCTTCTCGATACCTATCTCGGGCCGCAAGCCGGACGCCGCATCCTGGCAGGGCAGATTTTTCGCGCCCAAGGCGAGCGTCTGCGCGCAGTCATCATGATGACCGACATGCGCGATTTTACTGGCCTCTCCGACCGGTTTGCCGGCGAGGACGTCATCGAACTGCTCGATGATTATTTCGATGCTATGGTATCACCGATCGAACAAAACAAGGGTGAGGTGCTGAAGTTTATCGGCGACGGCGTATTGGCGATCTTCCCCGCCGAGGATGATGAGGATTTCGCGCCATCGAGCCTGCGTGCGCTCGAAGCCGCAATCGAAGGATTGCGTCAGCTGGCCGCGATCAACCAGGGCCGGCGGGAACGCGAGCTGCCCGAATTGCGCACTGGTATTGGACTGCATCTGGGCGAAGTCATTTATGGTAATGTCGGCGCCTCGGACCGGCTGGATTTCACGGTGATCGGGCCCGCTGTTAACCTCTCCTCGCGCATCGAGGGGCTGACCAAGCGGCTGTTGCGCCCGTTGCTGACCTCCTCCGCCTTTGCCGAGATCTGCCCGCGACCGCTGGTTTCGCTCGGTCTACATCCGGTCCGCGGGCTCTTTGAGCCGGTGGAAGTTTTCGGCCTACCCGATTGACCGGCTGCCGCCCGGCGTGTGGCGGCGAGACCCGCGACGGCATCACCATCGCTCCTAATTTCCAGTCCGGTTTGAGCGCGGCGCGCGTATCATATGTTCAGCGGCCGTGACACGTTTTTGACGGATGCCCGGCGCCGGCCGCGGGAGAGGCGAATACCGGCACAGGGAATTAATAAAGGGCGCGCCGGGCATGTGGGATTTTCTAGCGGGCGGCGGCGAAATGGGCGCCCTAATGCGCGCCCACGACTGGGCAGGCACCCCGCTGGGCGATCCACAGAGGTGGCCGCACAGCTTAAGGGTCGCTGTCCGCATCATGCTGACCTCACGCCAGCCGATCTGGATTGGCTGGGGTAAGGATCTGACCTATCTTTATAACGACCCCTACAAATCGATTATCGGCGGCAAGCACCCGTGGGTGCTGGGCCAACCGACGGCTGCGGTATGGCGCGAAATCTGGCCCGATGTCGGACCGATGCTGGCGACCGCGACGACCGGCACCGAAGGCACCTATGTCGAAGAGCAGCTTCTGATTATGGAGCGTAACGGCTATCCCGAAGAAACCTATTACACATACGGGGGCGAACCTTCGAAGGGAGCGGCATCGGGTTGGCACTCGTCCAAGAGCTGGTCAAGCTCCACACGATGGATCGATCTGCGTCGACAGTGAGATTGGCCGCGGCAGCGTGTTCACGGTGACGACACCATTTGGCACTGCGCATCTGCCGTGGGACCGGATCGGCACAGCGCGCCCGACTGCCGCGGGGTTCCGTGCACACGCCTATGTCGAGGAGGTATTGAGCTGGCTTGCGCCCGCTGATCGTGGAAGCTCGGACGATCTGCGGCTTTCGGGGTCGGCGCTGGATGATCTCGATACTCCCAGCCGCGCACCGGAAAGCGGCCGCGTGCTCCTGGCGGACGACAACGCCGATATGAGGGAGTACGTTCGTCGCCTGCTGGCCGATCATGGCTACGAGGTGGATGCCGTGGCCGACGGCGAGGCGGCTTTGGCGGCGGCACGGAGGCGCATGCCTGATCTCGTGCTCGCCGATGTCATGATGCCGGTCCCCGACGGCTTTGGGCTGTTGCGCGCGTTGCGCGCAGATCCCGCCTTGCGCGACATCCCTGTGCTGCTCTCCGCGCGCGCCGGTGAAGAGGCGCGCATCGAGAGAATTGATGCCGGTGCCAATGATTATCTGACAAAGCCTTTCGCCGCTCGCGAATTGCTGGCGCGCGTCACCACCAACCTGCAAATGGCGCGCATACGGCGCGAGGCGA
>JAFAOB010000423.1 GCA_019238055.1 Alphaproteobacteria bacterium | reverse complement strand
GCGACCGTGCAGCGCGCCAGACCGGTGATCCTGACAGCGCTTGCCGCGGTGCTCGCCTTCATTCCGCTAACCCAATCGGTGTTCTGGGGATCAATGGTCTACACGCTGATCGGGGGCACCGCCGGTGGCACCTTGCTTATCCTCATCTTCCTTCCGGCGCTCTACTCGATCTGGTTCCGCGTGAGGCGGCTGCCGGCAGCGAATCTGGACCCCGCGGAACAGCCGACGGGGAATGCGACGCCGCTGAGCGCCAGTCCCTCCGTTGCCACCTCGGCGGTCTTGCAGCACGCCGCCGCGTGAACTTCCCGCCGCCATCGCCGCAATCACGCAGCTCACATGGTGCAGATTACAAGTGCTTGTCAGTTCCTCTTCTGGCACGTCGCTGCCATTCGAGATTTAACCAGCCAATGGCGGGATCGGGGCATCAGCGCCCGAAGACTGAGCAGCTCAGGGCAGCTGTGATAGCTGCGCGCGATCGCCGGGTCGCCGTAGTCGCAAAACGCCATCCGGCGCGGCATGCCGAGAATGCCGACCCAGTGCCGCGGAAAGATCAGCACGATCAAGCCGACAAACCCCAGCCAGAGCTGGACCCCATCAGGCCAAAGCTGTCGAGCGCGCGCCCGGCTATCGTCCGCCCAGATGCTTGCCAAAGGCGGCAGAACTCGGCCGATCGCAGGCGACGCGGAACTGGACGAACCGGCGGCGCGGTCATTCGGCCTGGGCGAGATCGAAGAGACGATGGAGCCGGTCGGCGAACCAGGCGGCGACGCGGCTCGGCGGCACGCTCTTGTCGATCTCGGGGGAGGCGATCAATTGGCCCGCCGCTTGCCGCCGGGCCAGCGCGCGGCACAGCTCGTGCGAGACCTCGGGCCGCGCTTCGAGCACCGGCACCAAATCTTCCTTCGACAGCTCGTAGGTCGTCACCGGCGCTAGGGCTCTCAGCGTCGCTTCCGTCGGGTGCCCGGTAAGCATCCCGATCGCGCCGAAATGGTCGCCCGGACCGATGCGCAGGAACTCGATCTCGCCCTCGGAGATGATTTCGGTAAACGACACGGCGCCGGCGCCGATAATGAAGAGGGACGTCAGTACGATTCCGGGCTCGATCAGAACCTCGCCAGCGTCGTAATGCCGGTGCCTGGCTTTTGCGGCGAGCGTCTTGCGCTCCTCTGCGGTAAGACCGGTGAACAGATCAACGAGATCGAACGCCCGTTCGGCGGGGGTTTTGGAGCCGCCAGGGGCCGCAGTGGGTGGCGGCCAGCCGGGCGGGCCCTGGTTCGAGGCGAGCCCGATTCCGGCCGCCGCCAGATGACGCGCAATTGCGTCGAACAGCTCGTTTTGGGCCCGTATCGCCTGCGCCAGTTCCTCGACGAAAAAATTGATGTCAAATTGAGTAGCATCAGCACTCAGCGACTTGACCGCGACGACCGGGGCGGGGGTGGCCAGTATGAGCCGGGTATTTACGATCGCCTGCTGCAGGATTTCGGCGCAGGTCGCAGGCGGCGTCGCAGCATCGAGCTGCACGGTCACAGTCATGCCGTGGATGCTAGTGGGCGAACTGGAGTTGACGATCTTCGCCTTAGCGATTGTGCTGTTTGGGACAATCGCTAGGTCGCGCTTGGCGGTCAGGACGTGGGTCGCGCGCCAGTTCATCTCAATCACCCGACCCTCGGTAGTGCCATCGATGCTGATCCAGTCGCCCGGCCGGTAAGGTCTGCTGAAATTGAGCACGAGACCCGAAAAAACATCGCTCAAGGTGCTCTGCAAGGCCAGGCCAAGGATGATTGCGATGGCGCCCGAAGTCGCGAGCAGGCCTTTGATCGGCAGGTCGAAAACATATGAAATAATGGCGAAGAACGCGGCGAGATAGACAAGCCCGGCGAGCAGATCCTGGATCAGCTTGCCTTCGCGGGGGCGATGCTCGATAACGACAAAGGCGCGCAAGACGCCGATAACGAACCATGCGGCCCACAACCACCAAGCGATCTTGAGCGCGGCGTGAACTACGTCTTCGAGCGGCACCTCAGTCAGGACCAGCGGTTGATAAGGAACGACGCCGGCATGCAGCAAAACGATTGTCAAAACGCTCAGAAAAATGACGCGCACCAGCGCGCGGCCAAGCGGTTGCCGGCGGAACAGGAAGTGGGACAACAACCCAAACAGCGAAAACACACAGAGCGTGACGAACAGCGGATCGCGTAGCACCGCCATGCTCGCCGACGGGAGATCGATCATCGCGGTCGAGTTTCCTGGTCTGGTCCTGTACAGATCATACTAGGCGCGGAAGCGAGCGGCGGGCCAGCCCGGCGGCTCTGGCGGTTGCCGCCCGCCGCGCTGAGCGCCTGGCCGCTGACCAGTCGAGGATAAAGCGCCGTGCGGCATGGGTCAGGGCCTTGAGCTTGGCGATAAGACGGTGGATCTCAGGCGCGCTGAGAGCGACCGGACGGCGAGATCAGGGTTCTCCCTTTTATCCGGCGCCGCCGTCGCGCGATTGAGCTTGGTCCGCAGGGCAGCGAGAAAAACCAGCGCCAGCAGGGCCAGGGTGATGTGGCGGTACCAGCCCCGCCAGCTGCAGATCTCATAATCGCCAAGCCCAACCTCCTGCTTGCCCGCTTCGAAGCACTCTTTGATGGTCCAGCGCCGCGCTCGTGGTCTCGGCAGGCGCGAAGACGACAGAGTAGGCGCAGTCCTCGGGCGTGCTGTGGCTGCGCCGGATCAGCAGCCCATGGGCCCAGGGCTGCGCTTGCAACCGGGCGAGAGGCGGTTCCAGGCGGCGGCGGGCAGCGCGGCGGCGAGATCGGCCGCAGTATGCGGCCCGAGGCGGCCTGCCGACGTCAGGCACATTTGGGATCGACATGTCGTCGCCAAAATCAAGAAAAAATAGCTTGCATGACGCAAGTCACATCTTATATGGCTCGCAATATGCAAGTCTATGGAGTGCGGCTCGATGCGGCGTAAGAGCTTTGGCAACATGCAATGCCCAATCGCCCGCAGTCTGGAACGGGTGGGCGAATGGTGGAGCATTCTGATCCTCAGGGACGCGTTTCATGGGCTGACCCGGTTCGATCAGTTTCAGGAAAACCTCGGCATCGCACCCAACATGCTGACCCGCCGGCTCAATTCGCTGGTCGAGGCGGGTCTGCTCGAACGCCGCCGCTATAACGAGCGGCCGCCGCGCGACGAATACGTGCTGACCGAGACCGGTCGCGACTTCCGGCCGGTGCTGTGGGCACTGCTCGCCTGGGGCAACAAGCATTTCGCCCCCGAGGGTCCGAGCGTCATCGTCGTCGATAGCCAGACCGGGGAGCAAGCCGAGCCCGTGCTGGTGGATCGCACCAGCGGTCGTCCGCTCATTGCTCCAGATTTCCGTTCGGCGCCTGGACCCGCCGCCGATGCGCGCACCCGGCAGCGCCACGCTCCCGCCGTCCCGCCGCAAGCATCGGTTCAAGCGGCTGACGAGCCAGTCCCTTAGGTCACGATCATGCATGCTCTGAGCATGCGATGGAGGCTGTAATGGATACCGTCGTGCTCGAACGGCGAACCCTCGTCGCGCCGGTCAGGCCCCATCTGAAATTTGGACGCAAGACCCTGGCGTTGGCCGGCCTTGCACTCGCCC
>JAFAOB010000284.1 GCA_019238055.1 Alphaproteobacteria bacterium | reverse complement strand
ACATACCCGGTTCGCCGAGGCCACGTGCGGCACGATCCGCCTCAAGCTGTTCAAGATCGACGTGCTGGTGCAGGTCAGCGTCCGCCGCATCAAGGTCGCAATGGCCTCCGCTTGTCCGTCCCTATCAAAACGAGTTCGCCCTCGCCGCACGGCCGCTTCAGATCAAAGACTGCTATGAAAAATCCGGGTTAACATCAACTCGGGTACTTCCGCATGTATGGGCTCAGATGCTCAGTTCTAAGGACAAACAAAACTCAAGCGAGCCATAAGCCAGTTCCGTTTCTATCGCTTTATGTTGTCTCTTTGATTGTCAACATACATTAATGATTGAAACAAAAGCCAATTCAAACCAATGCTGTAGCAAGCCGGATTGCCCGTTGTGGGGTTTTGATTTAACTGAGTTATAGGTCTTGATCCTTTTTCGCCTTCGTGATGGATCAGTAGCTTTACTGCCCTGTTCGCCCATGTGGTCTCGATGGTGAGATCCGCCCTTAAAGGAGAATAGCGAATGTGGACGAAACTTAGCATGGCAGCACTCGTGGCGGCGTTTCTCGCCGGTTCCGCTGCAGTAGGGTATGCACAGGGTACGAGCGGGGGCGGGGGCGCCGGCGGCGCGACCGGCGGAACCGCCGGAACCTCGGCCACCAGCGGTGGGACTGGAGGTTCGAGCAGCGGCGACACCGGCACCGGCGGCAGCACGTTGGGCAGCGGCACGAGCGGTAGCACAATGGGCAGCGGCAGCAGCGGATCCGGCGCTTCGGGTTCGAGCGGTTCTGGCGGAGCCGGCTCCGGTACTTCGGGCGCCGGCGGCGGTAGCGCCAGGTAATTTAAATTCTGCGGGCGGTATCGGCCGCGTAAGCCGATACCGCCTCACCGACTTGAAGTTTACGCGGTTCTCGCCGCCTCTCGTATTAGTTACGGGCTGTATTCCGCCAGTACGTCACTGAATACCTAAGCTATTCCTATTAATGAAGCTGCAAACAGGTTAATGAATCTGCAGACAGGCTGGCTCAGCGCGCGGGCCGCAACGGCCTCGGTAAATCCAGGTTGCACGACAGAAACGTCACTTGCAGCCCACGGCTCACAATCCAGCGGCTTATCAGCTCTTGGTTAGCACATTAGCCAAAGGCTGCTAGCGTCGGCGATAGAGTGTTATCTGGCCGAAGCGATCGGTGAGGCCGATGCCGCCTCGAGCACTTGAAGGTGGTGCTGCAAAATTGGCAAAGTCTGCTGTGCAAAAGTACGAAGTCCCGGGTCCAGCGACGATGTCGCCTCGGCTTGGTACAATGCAATCGCGACCAGATGATCGGGGATTTGTTCACCGAGATAGGCCTGGGCAAAGTCGGGCACGATCATTTCCCGCAACATCTCAACCACGCCTTGCCGGCCCGGATCGGGCGTGGTCGGCGCAGTAATGCCGCGGGCAGCGGCTAACGCTGCAAGCTGTTGGTTTACCCTGGTATGGTCGGCGATCATCATCGCCCCGATGTTTTGCACAGTCGGGTTGCCGGTGTCCTGTTCAGCGACTTGGCCGGCCGCCACCTCACCCCAGCCGCCAAACGCTGCCTGCATGACAAAGTTGTAATCCGAAGGCCATACGCCCCCGCCATAAGGAGTCCCGACCTGCGCGTCCGCCGCAGGAATCGACCACGCCACTGCGATCGCAAGAGCGCCCGACTTCAATAACCTCGAAGTGTTGATCATCCTATCCTCGTCATTCCGCGTTGCTTCCGACCAAACCTGACCCAACAACTCCGCTCAAGCCGAACGGTTGCAAAAGAACGGAATGAGCTATTTTGATTAGGCTTGGTTAAAGCAGCGCGATCGCTTTCTGGTTCCGTTCTGAGCCGAGCGAAAGCGTACTGGAACGGCTGTGCGAGCGCTCTGTTATCAGAACGATCACAGGTCGGCACGAAATGAAAATCTTTTCGGCTGTGGCGCGGTGTCCACCGCAAAGCTGGTGAGCTTTGCTGCGGGAGCCGCTGCTGACATTTGTGGAAACGCGACCATGAGCGCAAGAGCATGCGGGAAGAAGAGAACGAGGCGACGGAGGGGTTTCGAATGTCAGTTCGATAGGGGCTGATAAAACCCGGCGCGATCTCGGCGCCAATGGCGAATGGGAGGCCCGCTGGGCGTGCCTCCAGCGGATTGCCTGGATGATCATGGGGTTCGTGCTGCTACTGGCGATCGCAGGCGTATTTGGGCGCGGCCCCGTTGATCACGCAACTGCGGCCGATAATGACAACCAGTTTAGGGTTGATTATTACCAGGCTGCCGTCAACCGATGTCCTGATCATCGGATGCGGATGGACAGGCTCGATTGTTGCCAAATCAATGGCCGATGCGGGTCTGCGGGTCGTGGCGATCGAACGCGGTCCTTGGCGCGACACCGCGACCGATTCCCCTCCGGACTATGCACCAGACGAACTCCGCTATGCCTTGCGTCACGATTTAATGGTGCGGCCGGAGCAGACGACGCTGACCTTTTGCAACAATCCGGGTCAAACGGCGCTGCCAATTCGAACCTGGGGCTCTTTCCTGTTGCCCAATGGAGTCGGAGGAGCCGGCGTACATTGGAATGCCGAGACCTGGCGCTTTTTGCCGACCGATTTCGTCCTGAAAACACATTTGACCCAACGCTACGGCGCCAAATTTTTGCCCTCCGATATGATGATCCAAGACTGGGGCGTCACCTGGGATGACCTGGAACCGCATTACAATACTTTCGAATACCTGTGCGGTACCTCGGGGATTGCCGGGAACATCAAAGGTCAAAAGCAGCCCTTTGGCAATCCATGGGAGGGTCCGCGATCGCGCCCCTATCCGACGCCGGCGCAAAAGCAACCCTATGGCCCGGTCTTGTGGGCCGAGGCGGCAAAGGATGCGGGCTACAGCCCGTTCCCACAACCATCCGGTAATCTGTCACAGGCATACACCAACCCCGATGGCGTCACCCTTGGCCCTTGCACATATTGCGGCTTCTGCGAGCGGTTTGGGTGCGGTAACTACTCGAAAGCGAGCCCGCAGACGACGCTGCTTCCCGTGCTGATGCAGCGCAATAATTTCGAACTGCGCACCGAATGCGAGGTCACGCATATCAATACCGACAGCACCGGAAAACGAGCGACGGGTGCGACCTATGTCGACAGCGCCGGTCGCGAGTGGGAACAGCCGGCCGAGCTCGTATTTCTGTGTGCGTTCCAAATGTTCAATGTGCAGCTGCTGCTCCTGTCCCGCATCGGCCAGCCCTACGATGTAACGACCGGGAAAGGAGTGATCGGGCGAAATTATTCCTACCAGGTCACATCCAATGTTGAGACGTTCTTTGACAACAAGATATTCAATCCCTTTATCGCCAGCGGCGCCACTGGCATGTGCATCGATGAGTTCAACGGCGACAATTTTGACCACGGACCATACGGCTTTGTTGGTGGCGGTTATATGGGGATGGTGCAGCCGAATGCCCGGCCGATCGAAATGACGCCAACCCCGCCCAATACGCCACGATGGGGAGCAGCATGGAAAAAGGCGGTCAAGTGTAATTATCTGAGTTCGATACTGCCAGCAACCCATGGCAGCTGCTACAGCTACCGTGACAACTACCTCGATCTCGATCCGACCTATAAGGATAGGTTCGGCCGGCCTTTGATGCGGCTCACCTTCGATTTCCACGAAAACGAGCACAAGATGTCTCTGTTCCTGACCGATCGGCTAGCCGAAATCGTGCAGCGGATGAACTCGCGGCAGATGGTTAAGCATCCGCGCACCGGCATTACAGTATTGTGCCGTACCAAACCACCCATACCTGTGGTGGTGCGATTATGGGCACCGATCCGACAACCAGTGCGCTCAACCGCTATCTGCAAAGTTGGGACGTGCACAATCTCTTTGTCATGGGTGTCAGTGCATTCCCCCAGAACGCCGGCTACAATCCAACCGGGACTGTGGCGGCGCTGTGCTATTGGTCACTTGACGCCATACACAAGAAATATCTGAAAGCCCCCGGACCTCTGGTGCACGCTTGAGGGTCGCAGCCGTGCGCCGGATCATCCTCATATGCGCGCTGGTTCTGTTCGGTACTACGCCGCTCCGCGCGCAATATCCGGATAAGCAGGCGTTCCAGACAGTCGAGCACGGTCGTTATATGGCCTGGGCCGCCGATTGCTCGGCCTGCCACACCGCCCCGGGCGGCAAACCGTTTGCCGGCGGCGATGCGCTCGAAACACCCTTTGGCACGCTGCTGGCACCGAACATTACGCCGGATCAGCAGACTGGGATCGGCGGCTGGACCGACGACCAGTTCGTTAATGCGGTGCGCAACGGCATCGGGCGTCGCGGCGATCATCTCTACCCCGCGATGCCCTATACCTATTATGCGAAGATGACGCGCCAGGACGTCATTGCGATCCGAGCTTTTCTCGATACGGTCCAACCCGTTCACAACGAAGTTCATTCCAACCAGCTGCCTTTTCCATTCAATCAGCGCGAGGCTATGATTGGCTGGAATGCGCTATATTTCAAACCGGGCGAATTCAAGTCTGATCCTACGAAATCGGCGGAATGGAACCGAGGCGCTTATCTGGTGGAAGGCGCCGAGCATTGCGGTTTGTGTCATACGCCAAAGAACGCTATGGGTGGCGACGAGAACAGCAGATATGTGCAGGGGTCGATCCTTCAGAACTGGTATGCCCCGGACCTGACCGACAACGCGCGCGTTGTCTTGGCAACTGGACCGTCGACGATATCGCACTTTATCTGAAGACCGGACGCAATCGCTACGACATCGCATCAGGGCCAATGGCAGACGCGGTCACCCACTCGACCTCGCATTTGACTGATGCCGATTTGCGCGCGATTGCGGTTTATTTAAAAAGCCTCGCGCCCAGCCCCGGTTCATCGCAAGCGGTTTCAGCAACCGATCCGCTGATGCAGCACGGTGAAGCGATCTACATCGACCAATGCGCCGCCTGCCATACGATGGGCGGCGGCGATATCGTCGGGCTGTTTCCGCGATTGAGCGGCGCGCCGTTGGTGCAGCAGGCGCAAGCGACCAGCCTGATCCGAGTCGTACTGAGCGGGTCGCGCTCGGTGGCAAGCCAGGCGCTCCAACGGGTCCGGCGATGCCGTCCTTCGCCTGGAAGTTGTCCGATGATGAGGTGGTTGCGGTACTGACCTATATCCGCAACAGCTGGGGTAACGCCGCCCCCGCCGTCTCGGCTGCCGATGTCGGCAAAATGCGGCAAACGCTGCAGCTTCATGCAAGCGCCGAATAGGACCCGATTACGGGAGGTCTGGCTATGCTCAGAGTAATCGCGATTGCAACTGCCGCGTTGGTTACAGTCGCGGCTCCGGCACTGGCTCAAGCCAACCGCCCGCTCCCCCCATCCCCGGGCACGGGTCCAGCCGCTATTCTCGGTCCCACCGGGACAATGTATGACGGCAACAATTCCAAGCTGCAGGTGCCACCCGAACAAGACGCCTGGTACAAGGAGACCTTTGCCGGATTTATTCCGGCGCAACCGGTTATTGCGGCCGGCGCGACCTCGGCAACCGGCAAGGGCACCGCAACCTCTCTCGGAACCACCGTTACCGGCGGCGAGCACTGATACCTGACCAGCTTGGCGCATCGCTTGTCCTGCTCAGTTTAGCGAGGGGACGATGACGCCCGGCGTACAACCTGAAAACGCTCGGTCCAATATGCGCTGTGCGATCGCAGTCGCTTCGCCGGCCTCAACCAGCGCCACACAGCAACCGCCAAAACCGGCTCCGGTCAGGCGCGCGCCAAAGACACCGGGCTCGCCCTGTAGGGCGGTCACGAGTTCGTCGAGCGCAGGCACCGAGACGGAATAGTCGTCGCGCAGACTGGCATGCGATGCGTTCATCAGCGCCCCGAATGCCCCAGCATCGGCATTGACGGCAGCCAGAACGCGGGCATTCTCGCTGACAACGTGGCGGGCTCGCTCTTTGAGCGGCGACGGCAATCGCTCGACGTCAGCGGGGTCGGAGACCATCCGCAGGCTCGTCACCCCCAGCATCGCGGCGGCACGTTCGCACTCGGCACGGCGTTGATTGTATTCCGTGCCGGCCAAGGCGCGCGGTATCCCACTATTGACGATCAGCAGCTCGGCGCCCGCGGGTAATGCCACTAACCGGCGTTCCAATGTCATCGTGTCGAGAAACAACATCAGGCCGGAGCGTCCGAGGCTGCACGCCATCTGGTCCATGATCCCGCAAGCGACCCCGGCGTATTCGACTTCCGCCTTGTGCGCCAACAGGGCAATTTCTTCGGCCGGTAGATCGAGACCGAGCAAGACATCGAGCACCCGGATCGTGGCAACTTCGAGAGCGGCGCTGCTGGACAGACCAGCACCCACCGGTACATTGGAGTCAATACGCAGCTGTAGCGGCGGGACGCCAACACCCCGAGTCTCGAGCACCTGAATGCAACCGCCGACATAGCGCCCGAAATCGGTCAGTTCCCCGCTGTCAAAAGAGATCAGGCGGCCGAGTGTGGCGCTGTAAACCTGATACCGATCGCCGGCAATGGCGGCCTCGACCAATGTGCGCTGCGGAATGACGGTCGGCAATACGCAGCCCTGATTATAGTCGGTATGGTCGCCGATCAGATTGACACGTCCCGGCGCGCTGGCCGCACAGGTTGGGTGCTTACCGAAAAGTTCCTCAAAGGTGCGCTCGCCGTTCACAAGCGCACGCTCCGCAGTGCCTCTGCGGCCGCTTCAGGTGTGATGTCGGTGGCAAATACTCCTGCCCCTAACTCAGTGCCAGCCAAATATTTGAGCTTGTCGGGCGCGCGACGGATCGGACGGATCTCGATCCGGACAGTCCACTCGGGATGGGGGGCGCCATCCGTCGGGGCTTGGTTGACTGTCATCAGATATGGCATCGGCTGGTTCCACAACCCGTCCAGCCGCCGCAAACTTTGTGATAGGACGAAAGCCATATCGTTGCGTTCATCCTCCCTAAGGCCGGCGAGATCGGGAACCGAGCGCGTCGGAACGACCCATATCTCATACGGGAACCGGCCAAAGGGCGGGTTAAACGCGACGACACCGCCATGCGCACTAACCACCCTGATACCGCGGACTTGTTCGGCTACTGCGAGATCCGCAACGAGATCGCGCCCGGTGCGGTCGCGATGCCGGCGCAAACTTTCCACAGCCCGTGCTTGGACCCGTGGCAGAAACCCGTAGGCGTAAATCTGTCCATGCGGGTGTTGCAGCGTCGCGCCCATCTCGATGCCGCGGTTTTCGAAGGGCAGCACATACGCCAAGCCGAATTGCTGCAGATGTCGCGTGCGATCGGCCCAAACCTCAAAGATCAGCGCAATGCGGTCGAGCGGAAGCTCCCCGAGGCTAGCGCTGCCGTCTTGAGCGAAAACCACGACTTCGCAGCTTCCGATGGCGGCCGCCGTTTCGACGCCTTCGATTGCAGGGGGCGAACTGGATTGCAGGGATAGACTGGGAAAACGGTTCTCGAAGACGGCAACCTCATAATCACCACACGGCAGCTCGGTTGGCCGGGTTGGGTCGGTGGTGGGCGCGAGCGGGTCATCAGCCGGCGATGGTAGAAAAGTGCGATTCTGGCGATGCGCGGCATAGACCACCCACTCCTCGAGAATTGGATCTCGGCGAAGATGGGATTGGAGCGAAGCGGGTTCGGCTGTCGGGCTCGGTACCGTCTCGATCTTTGGCGGAGAGCGGCCATATAGCCACATCCGACGCCCATCGGGTTTGACGTATTCGACCCGATGCATCATTTTCCGGGCTTGCTCCCATGGACGGATCAGCTATTGAACGCGAGCCGTCGATTCGGGTTCCCCATTCTTCAGCATTAGACGGCACGAATGCGATCAGTAGCGCCAAAACATCGTCAAATATCGGCCTTATTTGGCGTAACAATGTGACGCAAACGATTACAGTTTTAGCCCTAGACATCCACAGCGGAATGTCCATCCTTATTTAGGAATATCCGAGGTCACTTCCTTCGGAGCCAACTCAGACAAATGCCAGACGACATGATGAGCGAAGCCGGCTTGATCAAGCCGCGCGGATCTCAGGCTATCATCAAGCACGCAACCATTGCCGATCGGCGCATCTCTCTCGACGGGACCTGGGAGTTCCTCCACCTCGTTGAGGATTATCGTTCGGCGCCAGTTGGCTGGCGCAGCATTACCGTTCCGGGAGCGTGGCAGGCACAGTTCGCCGATTTGCGAATGCGCGGCGGCACCGGCATCTATCGCCGACAACTCGACATACCCGACGGCTGGATTCGTGAGCGCCTGTACCTCCGGTTTGGCGCGGTTTTCCACATCACGACTGCATGGGTTAATGGCGAGTTTGTTGGGAGCCACACCGGCGGTTTCCTGCCGTTCTCGTTCGACATAACCGAGCAGCTCGTCGAGGGGCCAAACGAGATCAAGATCCGGGTCGACAGCGCGAGCGACGATCTGCTTGTCTCCCCTGAAGCTCCCCTTGATGAAATTGCGCTGGGCAAACAGAGCTGGTACGGCCCCCTTTCCGGGATTTGGCAGTCGGTATGGCTCGAACAGCGCACGATTGACCACATCCACCGAGCCCGAGTGAGAGCTGAGCTCGCTACTGGACAGGTCAGTGTGCGGATTTTTATGGCGCACCCGCTGGTCGCCGAGACTCGATTGGAAGTCACAGTTCGGGATCCACAGGACAAAAGCACCGGCTCGGTGACGGCGGTGCTCGAGCGCGGTACCGAAACAGCGGACATCAGCCTCACGGTGGTGCAGGTCGCAGCATGGTCGCCCATCGCCCCCAATCTTTACACGATCCGCATTATGCTCGAGCGCGACGGCGCAGTGATCGACGAGTTCTCGGATCGGTTTGGGTTTCGCACAATCGAGACCCGCAACGGTCATTTCTATCTTAACGGCGAACCGCTCTACATCAGGGCGGCCCTCGATCAGGACTACTACCCGGAGACGATTTGCACGACTCCCTCGACCGAGTTTCTCGTGGATGAATTCCGCAAGGCCAAAGAGCTTGGCCTGAACTGCCTGCGCTGTCACATCAAGGCGCCCGACCCGCGCTATTACGAGGTCGCCGACCGAATGGGTCTTTTGGTCTGGACCGAACTGCCGACCATGGGGCTTTCAACCGAGCGCTCGCGTGCGCGCAAGCGCGCCGCGCTGAGAGGGATTGTCGACCGCGACGGCAACCATCCCTCAATCATTTGCTGGACCATCATCAATGAAAACTGGGGCGTCGACCTCGTCCACGACCCAGCCGATCGAGCCTGGCTAAAAGAGACGTATGACTGGCTCAAATCCTACGATCCGGGGCGGCTTGTCGTCGACAACTCGCCATTGGCACCGAGTGCGCATATCGAGACCGATATCGCCGATTATCATTACTATGCTGCGTTCCCCGACAACCGGCTCGGTTGGGATCGTTTTGTGCAGCAATTGGCGGGCCGCGCCAGCTGGCTGTTCACATCAGCGAGCGAGGTCGTAAAAACCGGCGACGAGCCGCTGATGTGCTCCGAATTCGGCAACTGGGGACTTCCGGATCCCGAGGCTTTGAAAGACGCCGCGGGCAATGAACCGTGGTGGTTCGAAACCGGACATGACTGGGGCGAAGGTGTCATGTACCCGCATGGCGTTCAACACCGCTTTGCCGATTGGAGTCTGGGGCGGGTCTTCGGCGACCTCGCGGATTTTGTCGAAGCGGCGCAATGGCAGCAATTCCGCGCACTCAAATACGAGATCGAGGCACTGCGCCGCAGGGCAACAATTGCCGGGTACGTCATTACCGAGCTGACCGATGCCCATTGGGAATGCAACGGACTGCTCGATATGCGGCGCAATCCCCGGATTTTTCATCAAGTTTTCTCGAAGATCAATACTGATATCGTGATCGTGCCGCGCTGGACGCGACTGTCTTATTGGGCAGGAGAAACCGCGAATTTTGAGCTCTCGATAGCGCATGGTGGCGGTGGGCCGACGCTGTCTGGTGTGCAACTTGAAATCATATCCAACGCAACGCAGCGCATTGCGATGCCGGATCAGGAGCCGCTGAGTGTGCTGACGCTTGGCCCGGTCGAGTTGCCGGTGCCGAACGTGGAGCGCGCCTGTATGCGGCGCCTCGAGTTTGTGCTGCGTGCGGCGGACGGTTCGGTGATCGCCACCAATTACCTCGATTTGGCGGTGCATCCGCGCGAATATCGCTCGCCCGATATTGCCCCTGTTTGGTCGCCGCGAGCGGATCTGCGGGAGCGCTTCGAACAGCTTGGTTATCGGGTCGCGGCCGAGCCGGAAGCGGCGCCGCTATGGGTGACGCGGAGCCTCGATGAGACGGTTGCAACCCATGTCCGCCAGGGCGGCCGGCTTTTGCTGTTGCCTGGCGCCGAGTTCCGGCTCAGTCCTCTATTTCCGCATTGGCAAAACGTCAAAGTCAGAAAGCGTACCGGCACCGTATGGCGCGGCGATTGGGCGTCGAGCTTTGGCTGGCTGCACCGCCCCTGCGGCTTCGCACGCGTACTGGGCGGTCCTTTGTTGGACGAAACTTTCGACCGCGTGCTGCCCAATTACGTGATTTCCGGATGCAATTTGATCGATTTCCAGGCACGTGTGCATGCCGGGCTGGTCGTCGGGTGGGTGCACAAGCCTGTGGCTCTGGCAGTCGAAAGAAGCTATGGCACAGGCCGGTTTGTAGCCTCGACATTTCGGCTGTTTCGCGACCCGCCCGGAGCTGACCCAACTGCAACGGTGTTGCTCGATAGCCTGCTCGCGCTGGCAATGGCGGAAGGGTCGGCTGCTTCGCGCGATCGCGAGTCGGTCATTACCAGCCTGGTCGAACGGGCTCGGACCGCCACGGCACCTCGCTCTCCATAAAAAAGCGATCGAGTGCCGAGGCGAGCGGCGGCAACAGCCCGCCGTGCACGCTCGCGAGTTCAGTGCTGACCCGGGTCCGGTCCGCCCCCTCCGGCACGATGCGATCAGGATCGAAGCCGGCCCTGATCGCGGAGAGTCGTGCGAACTCGGCCCATGACACTGCACCTTGGTTGGCAAGGTGCCAGATCCCGCTCTCGCCGTCGATCAGCAGATCGAGTGTCGCGTTGACAAGGTCTGGGACATAAGTGGGAGAAATGTGGCAATCGACGCCAGCCGCGACCTCCTGGCCGGACGCCAGCGCGGAAAGCGTGTTGTAGACGAAATTGTACCGGTCCCACGGGCCGAAGAAGGCACTGGTGCGAATGATGAGTGCGTCGGGATTAACTTCGCGCACCCGGCGCTCAGCTTCCGCCTTGCTCGCGCCATAGACGCAAGCGGGCGACGGTGCGTCGGTTTCGACATAGGCGCGGCCGAGCCGCCCGTCGAACACCAGATCCGAGGAGAAGGTGACGAACGGTATGCCTTGCCGAGCGCAGGCGCGCGCGAGGGTGGCTGCTCCTTCGCTGTTTTCGCGAAAACAGCGCTCGGGCTCGCCTTCGGCATCGGCAACGCGGACATATCCGGCGGTATTGATCACCGCCCACGGCCGATGACGATCGAGCGCCGCATTAACCGAGTCTGGTTTGGCGATGTCGAGTTCAGCTCGGGTCGTGACGTGCTGGTCGAGCCCGCGCACTGCACAAATCCGGGCGAGAGCACGGCCTAAGGTTCCGGTCGCGCCAGTGATCAGTAATTGACGGGCCATGCCTGTTCTCCCCCGATCCTAGCCTCGCGGCTTGTGAAAAAACCGCGTATCGCGATGCCACCAACCCGGGCCATCGAGCACCGGATGATCATAGCTGCCAGAAGAGACGAGCGATGCGATAGCCTTGGCGATTGCGGTGGGACGCAAGCCGTTGCCGCCGCGCACGTGAAACGCGCCACTTTCGTAATGGCCATTCCGGCGCATCAAAAGCGAGTTCCAATCGACTAACCCGATTAGCGCCCAAATGGTCACGGCGCGTACCTCGGCTCCCTCGTCGCGTAGCTCGACGGCATCGCGATAAACATCGAACAGCCAGCGCAGCTGTTCTTCCCGGCTACAGCCATTATGGACCTCGGTGACGGCCACCGGTCGCCGGTATCGTTTCCAAACCTCACGCAAGCGGGGCAGAACCCCGATATGGATATCGCGGCGCGCAACCCGCACGGCTTCGACATCGGCATAAGCCTGCCGTCCGTTGCCACCCCAAAGGGCGGGCGGATATCGGTTGCGACGCTGGTCAAGAAACCGGTCGGTGGTCAGGTAATAATTCAATCCGATTACATCCGGTGGGCAGGGCTCCTTGGCGAGATCGTCGAGGACAACACGCGGGACCCCGGCATCGACAAAGCATCCGAACCAAGGATGATGCATATCAACGCGACCGCACAGCAGATCGAGCCCGAGCCAGCGCCGGTCATTGTTGTACTGCGCCTGCGCACGCAAAAGCGGAGTGCTGTAGGTTTTGCCCAAATCTTCAGTCTGGATCAGACGGGCTTGCGGCGTGATCCGGCGGATCGCCCGCATTGCTAAGGCCGTCCCGTAGCATTCGTTGACGAGCGCGCGCAGAAAAGCCCCGACGTCTTTGCGGTGCGGATACCAATGCCCATAGAGGCAGCTGAACCTGGCCGTCGTCAGCGGCTCGTTGACCGGGGTGAACATGTCGATCCCGGGATACCGGCGCGCGACTGCCTCGGCATAATTCGCCAACAGTTGCGGGAAGTCCGGATCGAGCAAATTGGTGTAGCGCGGTCCGCTGCCGTGATGCACGAGGCCGGCAATCGGCGTGATGCCCAATCTGGCGAGATGCCCAAGCCGCGCGTCATGCCACGCCCAATTGCAGCAACCGGGATTATGCGGGGCAACCTGCTCCCACAGCACCGGATATCTGAGCGTACGCAGGCCCAACTCGGCGATGGCGTCGAGATCCTGCGGCCGCTCGCTGTGGCCTGTGTCGGCAAGCTGGTCGCGAAACGAATCGCCGACGCGCGCGATCGTGCATTCGAGACCGCCCCAGATCTCGATGTTTGAGGGGCTCGCGGCGACGGCCTCAGGGCCGGGGCACGGCGTCCGCGCAACGGTAGAAATCAAACAGCAAGCTCCAGACCTGGCCGCGCCGCTGTTGGCGGCAACCGTCTGCCGAGGCTGTCGTCGATGCGGCGGAAGGTTGCAAGCGCCTGCCCGACCACCTGATCCATATTGTAGTAGCGATAAGTGGCGAGCCGGCCGACAAACCACACGCCTTTGGTGACAAGGGCCAACGTCTCGTAGCGTTTGAAAAGCTCGGCGTTTTCGGCGCGCGGGACCGGATAGTAGGGATCGCCATGATCTGACGGGTATTCGTAGGTCACGCTCGTCTTCGCATGCCGCTGACCGGTGAGGTGCTTGTATTCGGTTACCCGGGTATGGTCATAGGTTTGCGGGTAATTTACCACCGCCACCGATTGGTGCCATTCCTTGTCCAACGTCACATGCTTGAAGGACAATGAACGATAAGGCAGCTTTCCATAGCAATAATCGAAAAATTCGTCGATTGGTCCGGTAAAGATCACTTGGCGATGGCGCACCGTGGATTTGACCTCGCGATAGTCAGCATCGAGCATGATCTTGATGTTGGGGTGATCGAGCATGCGCTCGAACATTTTTGTAAAGCCGGCGGCCGGCATGAACTGGTACTTGTCGGTGAAATAGCGATCGTCGGTGTTGGTGCGGGTGGGCACCCGCGCGGTCACCGCTTTGTCGAGCTGAGAGGGGTCAACGCCCCATTGTTTCTTCGTGTAGCCGCGGAAAAATTTCTCGTAGAGCTCGCGGCCGACGGTGCTGACAACGACGTCTTCCGCGGTGCGGATCTCGTCGACCGGCTCGGCGCGGGCGGCAAGCCAGCCTTCGAGCTCGATCGGGGTCAGCGCCAGGCCGTAGAGGCGATTGATCGTGTTCAGATTTATCGGGATCGGCACCTGCAGGCCGTCGACTTCGGCCAGCACGCGATGCTCGTATGGTCGCCAATCGGTAAAATTCGACAGATAGTCAAAGACCAGCTTGCTGTTGGTGTGGAAGATATGTGGCCCGTATTGGTGAATGAGGATTCCCGCTTTGTCGTGCCGGTCGTAGGCATTGCCGCCGATATGGGGGCGGCGGTCGATCAATAGAACCTTCTCATCACGCTGGCCGGCCAGCCGTTCGGCGATGACACTGCCGGCAAAGCCGGCGCCGACGACAAGCCAGTCAAACACGGTCTGCTCCATTGGGGGATAACAAGGTTGTGTCCTTCCATACAATCGTGAAAATGCATCGCCTCCGAAGATGCGGTTCGCGTCTGCCGCTATGGCTGCAAGCATCGATCACTGTTCAGTGAGGATGGTCTGAGCCGAGTAGCTTACAGAAACATTGCGCTGGGATATCCGTTCCGCCGATACGGCACAAACTTGCCTTATTTTACCAAGGGTTAACTTAGGTACTTTACCAAGGGTTAACTTAGGTTAACGACTTTACTCGACGTCGTGCCTTTCCGCCGCGCGCCGCACCTCAGCGCTCGGGATCAAATTGCTGGAGGAAGTGATCGACCAAACCTGGACCATGATTGTCGAATTCGACAGTCACCACTGCTTGCGAGCCCGCCTTGACGCAATGAAACACTTGTTCGCTGCACCCCTGCTGGGTAAGCCATCGCCGCATTTCGATCAGCTTCTTGGCCAGACCTGCGATTTCGATCCGTATCTTTGTGCAGCAAAGGCCGGCATGTGCTTCGATCGGCAAATCGTTTCTCCAGCACCGTTCGGTGCGTCCCGTCGAGATGGTTTCATTTGGGAGTCTCTGTCGGCTTGTGATTTCGATGATTGGTACACGCTCTTTCATCACGCAAACTCTGGCTGCAGATCGCAGTGGGAAAAGGCCGGCACTCACTCGCCCAAGCACTGCATTCCGCGGTTTCGCGCGTGTTGCAGCTAGCTAATGAGCGGGAGAGGGCCGGTGTGCGGCGATGCCACTCCGCCTAGCGCAAACCTTTGACGGTTAACCGTGTTCCCTGCGTTTGCCACAAACTGTAGTGGCCCTTAACATAGGTAACTTTCTCGACGCTAAGTCGATCGCGTTCAGCTCCGGCTTGATCAGAGGGGAGGAAGCGGGTCGAAAGTAAGCGGCTCAGGCGTCGAGCTCGGTTAGAGAGGCAATGCTCGTCCGGAGCATAGTGAGCAGCCCAGCCGCAATGCGCGACACCTCGACGTCCTGACCATCTTCCGCCATCTGTTGTTTAGTCAGGATCGCCATGTCGATCGCGTCGACCAGCTGGTTCTTTGTCAACACCCCGTGCTCGATCAGCGCCATCAGGATACTCTCCCCAACGAGCAGCGCCGCCTGTCCCTCCGCATTGAAACGGTTTTGGCGCATCCGGCGCTTCTTATCCGGCGGTGACCTCACGTGCCGACCTCATCAAGTTCAGCGGCGCTGCGATCGAGCGCGTCTTGGATGGGATAAGCGATTTTCTGGATCGCGGGCAGATCCTGGATTGTCATCCGGCCCTTCGAAAAGGTGATTGCCTCCGCATCGCGCAGACGTTTCAGGACGCGGTTGACGTGAACGACGGTCAAGCCAAGATAGTTGGCGATGTGCTGCTGCGTCATCGGCAAGCGAAATGTCTTGCTAACCAGGCCGGCACGATCCACCCGCACGCGGAAATCGAGCAGCATGGCCGCGATTCTTTCCTCGGCGTTGCCGCGCCCGAGCCCGGTCACGCGCCGGTGCAACCGGTGTTGGTCCTCGCAGATTTGCCACCACAGCCGCATTGAGATGTCTGGATCGTTGCGAACCAGGTCCAACACATCGCGATAATCGAGGAGTTCCGTGCTAACGCTGCTTAGAGCTTCGAGCGCGTCGGGCTGCCTCAGCAGAAAAATCGTCTTCACGCCGAAAAAGTCGCCGGGTAGGAATACCGTGATGATCTGGGTGCGCTGGTCCGGCATGCGGCGGACCCGCGCCACCCAACCGGTGCGCAGCCAATAGAGGTAGCGGTGCGGCTCCCCTTCGGCGACAATCGTTTCTCCTGGTTTGAAGGTTTTGGCGTTGGGCGCCATCGCTTGCGTTAGCACCGCTTCACCCCGCTCCAGATGGGGAAGAAGCTCCGGACGATGCAGCGGGAACCTGGAGCCTTCGGACCAGCTTACGCGGCTGCCCGAGGTCTCGGGCACTGCGGGTTTCTCCGGTGCGCCCGGCCGATTATTCATGTGCTTGTCCGTCGTTCATTCTGAGCGTGCTCTGCCGCTGAGAGCCCGCCGGCGGACAGTGCCTCGTCGGCACGACAAGCGATGGCCGCTTCGACCAACGCCGCCATATCCGCCCAGGTTCGATCCCAGGAGATTTCGGCCAGCGCGCGATCGACTGCTTGAAGCCAGGTGCCGCGGCCCGAGCTCAACTCCAGTGCAGCCTCGGTTTCCGCGACGAACTGCTCAGGCGTGCCCGCGATCCGCACGGCTTCTAAATGACCCCAGCCGCGCACGACATCGGTGATCGGGGTGGAGATGACCGGCTTCCCACCGGCGAGATATTCGGGCGTCTTTGTCGGGCTGATAAACCGCGTCGCGGCATTGAGTGCGAATGGCATGACCGCCACATCCCAATTCGCGATGTAGGCGGGCAGCTCCTCATAAGACTTGGCGCCGAGATAGTGGATGTTTGGGGCTCGCGGCAGAATTGCCGGGTCGATTTTAACCACCGGCCCGACCAGGATCAGCTGCCAGTCGGGACGCAGCCGCGCCACTGCAGCAATGAGTTCGCAATCGAGCCGCTCGTCGATGACCCCGAAAAAACCGAGCCGCGGATGCCCAAGCGCCTTCTGATCTGGGGGATCAGACAGTGCTGCGCGCGCTCTGCTGAAATGCTCGGCATCAACCGCGCTCGGAAAGGCATGCACATTCGCGTGGCGAGCGCGTTTGGCTTCATAGAGGCTCATCCCGCCGGTAAACACGATATCGGCTTTCGCCAACAGATCGGCCTCAAGCTGCTGCAGCTCCGGCGGCGCGTCCTTGAACGCCGACAATTCATCCATGCAGTCATAGACTGTCACCGCACCGGCGATCTCGTCGGCGCATTGCAACGCCATCGGCGTGTAGTACCAGAGGACCGGTGCCGCGATGCGCGCTTCGCGAAAGAGTTCGGTCACGAGCTGTTTTTGCGCCGCAATTATGGCGGCGTCCGACATATCCTGCGGCACATGGGGGACGAAAATCGCGAGGTTTCTGCCGACGGAAAAGCGCTTCAGATGCGGCGGCTCATGCCCCTCGAAGGCCGGTTCTTCGATGACCATCACCGGCATGATATGCGCAAACCGCGTCAACAGATGTTGTGGACGCTGGAAAACCAATCCCCAACGCAGATGCGAGAAGCAAACAAGGCAATGGTCCCGAAGCTTTGAGAAGTGTGATTGTATGGCGCCTGACAACGCGGAAGTGAATGTGCCCAAAAAGATCTCCGGCGGTCCAAGGAGGTTTCAAACGCTTACCCATTCCGTAAGTTCCGGAAAAGCAGTCACCTGACGCGCTGTTTGAACGCAACCTCTCGCAAGCCGGTCTGCAGGCTCGTTCCTCCTTCCCAGGAATTGGCGCCGGGGACCACGGTCGGCATCGGAATGCCGGCGCGAGTTCTTCGTCGCTCTTTCCAGGAAATGCCAAAGCGCCGATCGCGGGCTTCGATCATTGCTTCGTCGACCTGCCCGTCTTGCGTAAAGCCCATCATCAGCTGTGGAATGCCATAGGGGAAGTCGTCCCGGTCGAATTGCCAGGTGTGAAAAGTCTTGCCATAGGTCGAAACGAGATCCCGAAAATAGGCGCGCTCGGCGATTTCTGGAATTCCCGGCGCCACGAGTTCACCGGATTTGACCTCGTAATGATGGCTGTGCCACAATCGCTTCTCATTCTCGGGAAGCCGGCGAAAACGTTCCTCACTGATGATGTATTCGATGCCGATGAGTCGTGCCCCGGGCTCGTTGGAGTCAAAAATAACGCACTGGTGCAGATCCGCTCTCAGGTGGATGCAAAAGTGATGAGCCTCTACCTGTCTGCCCATATCGTCGGCATAAAAATGGAATCCGTTTAGAAAAGTGGCGATCGCCTCGATCGGGTATTTCGGCTGCATTACGGATGCCGCCAGATCCAAGGCGCGGTGTTTTAATGGGTGGCCTTGACCCAATTTGGCCTGAGCCCATACTTTGCGGCCGAGCAGCGTGGCCATCGTCGCGGCCAAGCCGCTTGCGAGCCCCCATCCCCAAGCGGCCATATGATCGCGACTACCCTGCTCGCGTAATAATGGCATTGCCCTGCGCCTCCCAGCTGAGCAGTGTCAAACGGCGGCGGCTGCAAATGCGTTCCATGTGAACTGCCAGTGGAACCACACACTCTCAGCAGCCGGGACCGGTCAACGCAGACCGGTGACAGACAAGGGTACAGCGACGGCGAGGCTCAGAGCGATCGTATCGCGATCGCCAAATCCGCGAAGATTGGTGGCGGACGGAAGGTCAATGGCCGTGCGCCGGCATGGTGCTGCCGATCTTCACCCAGACTGCGGCCGGTTTCGGTATCCCAATAGACAATGCGGTATTCGCCGGTGGCCAGAGCTGGAACCGAGACGGTGACTGTGGCAGGCTGAGCACGGTCGATCCTGCCGTCCTGGCCAATCGGCTCGGTGCGCAACAGCCAGAGCACAATCTGGTTATCATCGCCGCACGCAAACACGCTGACCGGGGCTCCGTTCACCGTAACGGCGCCATATAGGTTCCGGCGCCGAAATCGCGTCCAATCAATCAGCGGCAGAAAGGCAGCAAGCGATCGCTGCGCTTGCCGCATACCCGGAGTCAGAGTGTGCGGATCGCGGTTGGGCCAGCGCATGCCGCCGCCAGCGGCACCAGAAGCAAAATGTGCCCATTGCATATGCCGGAAATACTCGTCGTCAAACGGCGCCGGCAAGACTATGCCGTGATCCTTAAACGTGTGGATCGGACCGTGCTCGCTGTCGAAAAGCGGGCGGTTGTCATGTATTTCGCCCAATGCCTCGCCGATCAGCCGTCCTGTGCTGATCGCCGCAGCCGCGGTGTCGAGCGGAAAATCGATAGTGCCTTCCTCGTACAAGTGAATAGTTGCGAAATCGAGCAGCGGGTGTCGGTAAACAGGCTCGTTGAGCCAAGGCTTCCACTGGAGTTCCGGACCAAAAATCGAAATGGTTTGCAAATGGCTGCGACCATAGAGTCGCTTTTCCAGGCTGCGCAGGAATGGCCCGACATCCTCGATGAAATCCTCGAAGCAGCGGGGGCGGTCAAGACCCTGCACCGGGTGCATCTCGTTCCACAAATCCCAGGCAAAGATGACGCCGCTCGCGCCCCAACGCTGAGTTGCAAAAGCAAGCCGCGCTTTGATCAACGCGCGTGTCGTCGGACAACAGAGCAGCTGCGTACGATCGGCGCAGGGCCCGCCATTCACGAGGTTGTAAGGATGGTTAGCCCAATTATTCCACATAAAGAACGTATCGTAAGGTGTTAGCAGCAAGCGCAAACCCCACTCAGCGCAGAGCCTGACAAGATCGTCCCATAGCGTCACGATCGCTGGTCGTACGCAGCCTGCCGGCTGCTCGAAATAGCACTGCCCATCTTCGCAATATTCCAGCATCAGGCGAATGCAGGTCACGCCGTTCTCGCGCAACCACCGAAAGTGACGCGCAACGCCTGCAAGGCTTCCGCGCTGGAGAGCGCGCAGCTCCGGCCAGGTCAGCGCATCGTTATGACCGATCGGCGTCCACGCATTTCCGGACTCGGTCATAAAATAGGGCACATCCGGCACGGTCGTGATCCATTCCGGCGGATGGACTGCTGTCAGGGTGGGCTTAACGTGGCCTTGACCGAAAGTGATCGCCATCTACCAAAAACAACACCGTCTCATCGTAATCTCGCCCGATTTCAACGGGAATTGCCGATGCTGTGTTCCTGCTGAACTCAGAATGACGACGCATGGCCGCTGTTCCTTAGCGAGGCAGCTAGGCCCATAGCAGCACGCCTCCGACTCGTAGCGGAATCGCTCGTAGCGGAATCGCAGCTTCACCCCTTCACGGCTGAGTTGCGCGCCGGACGATCCGATGCCGCTGGCGTGTTGCAATCCGGCCGTATTCCTGGATCTCACCGCGGAGGCCACTCTCGGCGACCGCCACAATGATCCCTTACATGCATGATATTCATAGGGTCTTTTTTACCATCCGATTCCCGGGGGTCGGTGCGAACGCGTTCCGACGGGATGCGTGCAACTGAATGACAATGCTCTCGTTGGTCGATGTGCTGATCGGATATGGAGCACCGAGATGGCGGTCGGACCCGATGATCTACCGTCGAGCAATAACGGCATCACCCTCTGGAAGCTTGTCAGGTGGTCGGTCGGCCTCGCAATGCTGGCCGGCTTGGGCTCCACGCTGATCGCTCGATACCGATCGCGACTGCCAGATGAGGGCACCCACGATACGCCGGCCATCATTGCAAGCAAGGGGTCGAAGCTCCAGGAAGATCGGATTGCAGCCGCAGCCCACTTCTCTCTGGGGTACGTTCTCCCGCCGCTGTGGCTCCCTTCCGCATTGGCCGATTGGGCTTGTCACCGGTATTCGCGGATCGAGGAGAATGCGAGCGTCAGAGAGTCGGCTATGCACCTGCTGCTGCAGGCCGAAATGGCAGTGGTGATACTCGCCGGACTGTTCCTCGAGATCACCAGCCCGGTTATCCTGACGATGGTTGCTGCGTATCTGCTGCATGAGGCGACGGTTTATGTCGACCTGCGTATCGCGGTCGGCAATAACCGGGAGGTCACACCGGCCGAGCAAATGGTTCACAGCGTCATGGAAATGATGCCGCTGGTCGGAATCTGGCTTGTTTCTATCCTGCATGAAGACGAGGTGCGCGCACTTATTGGCGCTTCGCCGCGGCCTTCCGACTACTCACTTCGGCTCAAGGAGCACTCTCCTCCGACGAGCTATCGGGCAATTCTTCTGACCGCGGCTACCCTGTTTGGCGCGCTTCCATATATCGAGGAGTTCTGGCGCTGCGCGTCGCGTGCGGCCGCGCAAACCAAAGCTCCGCGCATGGTGAACGCACCGGGTAAGTCAAAGACTTTGGCGGGCTGATCGAACCCACCGCTCACCATCGTTCTCACTAAGCACGCCCGTCTTTGAGCGGAGCTGAACTGCACGCATTCTCAGAAGCGCATAATCACCTCACTGCGGTGTTTCTCGACGTGTGCCGGCATTGGTATTTGGCCTCGCCGGGTGTTCCGGCTTGCAGTCGGTGTACCAGATTCTT
>JAFAOB010000188.1 GCA_019238055.1 Alphaproteobacteria bacterium | reverse complement strand
AGACGCTGCTGCAGGCGATCATGCCGCAACCAAGCTTCGCCGCTCTCCAAGCCAACAGGCTTTCCCTCCGAAGACACTTGCACGAACCGCCGAGGAAAAAACGCAACTACCAGCGAATGCTGCGCAATTTTTAGCGCCTATGGGCAGTGGCCGGGGACCCACTTGCCGTTTGCGTAGTCGGCGGGAATCCAGGGCGCCCCCGCCGGGCACGCCTGCGCCTGAGCTGTGGTCGGCGTGCATCCTGCCATCGCGGCAATCGCTGCGACGCCCATCATAAGACCGGCGAACATCATGGTGACAGAACGCATGTCCACGTCCTTTCCTGTTGCGGATCGTCTCCCGTGTTGTACGCCCCGCTCTCAGAATAAGCGCCGAGCCGCAGCCAGCGATGGAAAGGATGCGTATGGCCAGTCGCCGCCCCTACCCCGCCGCGAAAGCCATGGCCGGTTGCGCTGCGTTTGGCCGCCTGCATCCGCTCCGGATTAAAAAATCTCGGGACACCAGGGCGCACTGCTCGCCTGGAAGAGGGCGTCCGCATGTGCGGCAGCACCGGAGAAGACCTCTTGGACACGAAGAGCGCGGGCGAGCTGCGTCCAGCCAAAGCCACCCAGGTAAACCGAGCCAAGCGCACTGACGTCGCAACGCAAACCGGGAGCTTTGTCGGTGCGGTCGACGCCATCGGCGCCAACCCGCCAGCAGCCGGCGTTCCAAGGGCAGAATTCATCGATCACCTCGATGATCACAGGGCCTTGAGCCTGATACGACCGCGCTGACAGCGCAGCCTTGACGTCGAGCAGACGCACCCAGACGCCATCCCGAAGGCTGAAACCAAGCCGGCGGGGCTCCGCCAGCAGAAAAAGCGGCCGATGATCCAGCGGCAGCAGCGAGGCCTTGACGCGCGCCATCCAGTCAATATCCAGCAAATATCGCCAGATAGAACGGGTTGCTTCAGGCGATTGACCGATGGCCTCGATCACGGTGACCGAGCCCGTCTGGAGGCCCCGCTCGAATATCGAGTTCATTCGATAGAGTGCGTAAGCTGCAGGCCGCCCCTCGCTCTCGAAGACGGCGCATTGCAAATCCCCGCCGGTTCCACGCCGCCATGATGGATCAGCGAGCGTACGGGCCTGCCACCAGGCTGAGCTTCGTGCAAACATGCCTGGCGTGACCGCGGCGACCCGTTCGTAGACTGGGGAAACAAGCTCCTCGGCGACGGCGGGTGAGGCGAGACGAACACGCCCGGCGTTGGCAAATGGCACATGGAATGCCGATCGCTCACGCGGCAGATCGATCTCGGCCGTGAAGGAAGCCAAGCCAAAGCCAAAACGGCCATAGATCGTATCTTCGGTGGCCCAGAGATAGGCAACCGGCTCGCCCTGCCGATAGCAAGCGTCGAGCAGGGCTCGCATCATGGCCCGCAAGACGCCGCGTCGCCGGTGCGTCGGCAGGACGCCGGCGATTGTGACGCCAGCCGCGGACACCCTCCCACCGGGGATCGTCAAGTGAAAGGGAAAAGCGCCCAAGCCGCCAACCGCGCGGCCGCCTTCCCATGCGGCATACACGCGCTCGGCCGGCAAGACGCGGGTCAATCGCTCAGCTTGGCTCTCATCGGGCATCGAGCGCCCGAAATAATACCCGATTGGAGTAATGGCCTGCCTGACGTCTTCCATCGAGGCGCAAGGTCGAATTTCGAAGTCCATAGAGCGAGCCTCCTCGTCTCGAATTTTTCCGGGCGGCGGCAAGCTGGACTGCGCGGTTCGTCGGGCAGCACAGGCGGCCAAATTCCAGGCTTGATTTTCGACAAAAACAGGAGGTCCAGTGTGAATTATCTCACACTCGGATTGGATGGAACGGCATTAATTCCCGGTCTACGCACTGGCCAGACGGTCCCAAAAGATCAAGGAGGCTTTGATGAAGTCCACACTGATCGGCAGACAGGCTGTCGTGGTCGGCGCCGGGATGGGAGGCTTGCCGGCGGCGCGAGCTCTCGCCGACTACTTTGAACATGTCGTGGTGCTGGAGCGTGACGCCCTGCCGCTCGATGCCTCCCATCGCATCGGGATCCCGCAGGGGCGCCATACGCACGCGCTCCTCGCCGGTGGACAGCAGGCACTTGCTGACCTCTTTCCCGGCTTTGAGCAGGACCTCGCAGTCGCCAGCGCAGTGCCTGTCAATGCGGGCCTCGACCTTCGCTTCGAAAGACCCGGCCAAGGCCCTCTTCCGGCGCGCGATCTCGGCCTGGTTGTACACGCCATGTCCCGGCCGCTGATCGAGTTGACGGTGCGACAACGCGTAGAACAATACGACAACATCACGATCCGTCAGCGTTGCCGCGCTCACGACATTATCGCCTCGCAGGATGGGGCCGCGGTATCGGCTCTTCGTTTCGAGAACAACGAGGGAAGGAGCGAGACCCTCTCGGCCGACCTGATCGTCGAGGCCTCGGGGCGCGGCAATCTCGTCAATGGCGTCCTCGAAGCCATAGGCCGACCGCGCCCTGAAGAGACCGCCATCGGGGTCGACATCACCTATACCACCGCCGTCTTCGCCGTCCCCGACGATGCGCCGACTGACTGGAAAGCTGTGCTGACGTTTGATCCGCCGGCTGAAGGAGGCGTGACCGCTGTCATGGCTCCGTTAGAGCGGAACCGCTGGATTGTGACTCTCGTGGGGCACCACGGCGAAAAGCCGGCGGTCGATCGCGATGGTTTTCTCGCTTACGCGCATAGGCTGCGTACTCCGACCATCTACGACGCAATCAAGAAGGCGGAGCAGCTTGGCGAGATTGTTCGCTTTGGGTTTCCCGCCAGTTTCCGGCGGCATTTCGACCGGCTGGAGGAATTCCCGCGCGGACTGCTTCCGTTCGGTGACTCGATCTGCCGCTTCAACCCCGCCTACGGTCAGGGTATGAGCGTCGCTGCCCAGGAAGCCCGGTTGCTTCGCGAACTTCTCGAGCGCCATACCGCTGAGCCCGACCCGCTCGTCGGGCTTGCCCCGGCCTTTTTTGCAGAGGCTACCACGCTGACTGAGACGCCATGGGCTCTGGCTGCAATCCCCGATTTGGCGCACCCCAAGACCGTGGGACAACGGCCCGATGATCTAGAGCAACGGCTTGATTTCACGGAAGCATTGTTCCGCCTCGCCGCCGAAGATCTCGCGGTGCACAAACTTTTATTCGAGGTCTTGCACCTACTCAAACCGCAGAGCGTGCTCAGTGAGCCCTGCCTCGTTGAGCGGGTCAAAGCCGTGGCGGCCCAAGCGTAGTCTCTTGTGCAGCGCTCTTGCATTGCGCTGCATCGTATTGGGCCTCCCCTCACCCTCTCCTCTTCTCCCGGTTGGGGGAAAGGGCGGCCGGACAAATGGTAATTGTCGAGCAGCCCGAGGCGGTTGCCGAGGCGCTTGCGCGGCTCGATTAGCGCGTTAGGCGTTCCAGATGGGAGCGCGCGATTTCGGCGAGCAGCGGGTTGAAGCGGTCAGCGGCTTCGTATTGCACCCAATGACCTGCGCCCTCAATGATCTCGAACCGGGCTTTGGGCTGAAATGCGCGCAAGGTTCGAGCGCGCTCGTCGAGATGCGGGTAGGCGGTGGCGTCGCGTCCGCCCCAAATCCCGTCGAGATGCGCCTTGACTAAGGGCAGAGCGCGGACGAGCGTGTCGGCGCGGGAGAAGCGGCGGCTGCGGACCCGGCCGCGCGGCGCATTGGCCGATTGGATATACACCGCCAGCTCGTCGATCTTTGCCGGATCGGCGATCATCAGCACACCCAAATTGTGACGATGGACCGCGAGCGCTTGTTCCGGCGACGCCTCCGGCGGAACGCGCTGGAGATCGGTCGGCTGGCGGATCAGGCCGAGCCCGTTCGAGCCAACCACGGTAAACGCGCGCACTCGGTCGCCGAGCTGTGCCGCAACATGCCCGCCCAACACACCGCCAAACGAGAAGCCGGCGAGATGCAGCCGCTCTTGCCGCGGCAAGACAATGTCGAGACCGTCGACAAGAAGGTGCGACAATCCCTCGGCGGTATGCGGCTCAGGCGGAGTAGCCGACTCGCCGAGCCCCGGGAGGTCGGGAGCAATCACCGTAAACGTCCGCGACAGTGGAAGCACGTTGCGGATCCAATGCGTCCACGATCCGTATCCGCCGTGCAATAGGACGAGCGCCGGGCCGGCTCCCCAAATACGCCAGACAAGACTTCCGTCGCCACAGGGGGTCTCGACGCGTATCGCCTCGGCTGCGACACCATCGACAAAGGCCCTGGTTTTTTCGCTGATCACGGCCACGCTATGCCTCTAGCGGAATCGTTCCTGGAGGCTGATATCCGGTTTCATGGCGTCCGCCTAGTCCTGTTGCGAACGTTTTGGAACGTGGCTTGTCCTGTTCTGTTCAGCGAAAGAAGACCCAGCATTGGAAGGAGAGCGGGACATGGCGGAAAATCGGGAACGCGCCCACGACATGGCCGAAGAAGGTCTCGAAAAAATCATCGAGGGCGATGAGGAGAAGGGCCGGCGAATGATCGATGAAGCGAAAAAGCGCGACCCGAAGGCGGTGGACGAGCTGGCCGAGGAAGTGGAACGCGATCGGGAACAGGCAGAGCGCTTTATCGACAAGAAATGATGCCGCCGAGGGCGGGCCGGATCATCGAGCTCTCCCTTGGAGCCGCTCGCCAGTCTCTCGCCCAGTTCGGCGCAGAAAGCCACGGCAAGCGGGTGACGATCGCATCGTTGCGGCGGGGGTGGCCGCCTCGCGCCACCGGTCAGTCGATCGCGTGATTTTCGCTACTCGCCGCAACAGATCGGGGATTGGTTATTTATCCCCTAATTCGCGGGCTGTGGCTGACTATATGACGCAGAGCGGCGATTGGAGAGCCGCTGCCGCTCGGAGGCGAGAATGCCGGAACGACAGCTGCAAGCATTGATGTGGGCACAAGCCTGTGAAGCCATGGAGCGCGCCGAGCGCCTCCATCGTCAGTTTTTTCATCGCGGGCACGGAACGCCGAACTGGGAAGCGCCGTGCGACATCTTTGAAACCGATGACACGCTGACGATCCTGATCGCCCTGCCGGGTGTGGCGGTTGATCAGATCCAGGTGACGCTGAGTGCGGGCGTTTTGGTGGTCACCGGCGAACGCCTATTGCCGCCTGAGATGGCGAAAGCACGGATTCACCGTTTAGAGATTCCGCATGGCCATTTTCAACGGCGGATCGAACTGCCGCCGGTAAGGTTCGAGCTTTCCGGCCGTCATCTCGCGAATGGATGTCTGAAGGTGCAGCTGCACAAATTGTGAATGTGCGCACCCGCCTTGATCGCGACTGTCCGAGGATTTTGGGTATGCCCGTAGAGCAACAACAGGAATTACGCACGGCGGACGCCGGCACTCCGCCGCCTTCGGGTGCGCTGGAGCAGTTGCTGGCCGGTATCCCGCCTCTGCCCTCCGATGCGTTGATTTTGATCCCGACGCGCAGCTTTGTGCTGTTTCCCGGCACCGTGCTGCCGGTGACCCTTGGGCGGCAGCGCTCGATCGCCGCCGCACAAGCGGCAATCCGGCTCAATCGGCCGATCGGTCTGGTGCTGCAGCGCGATCCGGCAACCGAAGATCCGATCCCGGTCGATCTGCACCGGATGGGCACCGAGGCCAACGTATTGCGCTATGTCACGAGCCCCGATGGGCAGCACCATGTGATCAGCCAGGGCGAGCGGCGGTTTCGCATTATCGAGTTTCTCGACGGCTACCCGTTTCTGGTCGCGCGGGTCGAACGCATCGCCGAGCCCGCGGTCAGCAGCAAGGATATCGAGGCGCGGATGCTGCATCTGCGCAATCAGGCAATCGAGGTGTTGCAGCTGTTGCCGCAGACTCCGGTCGAACTCGTCAATGCCGTGCAATCGGCCTCCTCGGCGCCGGCGCTGGCCGATCTGATCGCCAGCTTTATGGACATCACCCCGGCCGAAAAGCAGGAAATCCTCGAAACCATCGATATTGAAAGCCGGCTCGACCGGGTATCGGCGCTGCTCGTCTACCGCATCGAGGTGCTCCGCCTGTCGCGCCAGATCAGCGAGCAAACCAAAGAGAAAATCGACGATCGCCAGCGCGAATTTCTGCTGCGCGAACAACTGAAGACAATCCAAAAGGAACTCGGCGAGGGCGACGACGCCAAGGCTCAGGAAATTGCCGAGCTCGGCAAGAAGATCGACGAAGCCAAGATGCCGCCCGAGGTCGAAGCTCATGCCAAGCGCGAACTGGCGCGGCTCGAACGCATGCCGGAGATGGCGGGCGAATATTCGATGGCGCGGACCTATATCGAGTGGCTCGCCGAGCTGCCGTGGTCGGTCGAAACCGGCGGGCATATCGACATTGCCGAGGCGCGCCGCATTCTCGATGCCGACCATTATGGTCTGTCAAAGATCAAGCGCCGCATCCTTGAATATCTGGCGATCCAGCAGCTGAACCCGGGCGGCCGCAGCCCGATCCTGTGCTTTGTCGGGCCGCCGGGTGTCGGCAAGACCTCGCTTGGGCAGAGCATCGCCCGCGCCACCAGCCGCAAATTTGTCCGCGTCAGCCTCGGCGGGACGCACGACGAAGCCGAGATCCGCGGTCATCGCCGCACTTATATCGGCGCTCTGCCCGGCAACATCATCCAGGGCATCCGGCGCGCCGGCGCGCGCGATTGCGTGATGATGCTGGACGAAATCGACAAGCTCGGCCGCGGCATTCAGGGCGATCCGGCCTCGGCCTTGCTCGAAGTGCTCGACCCGGAACAAAATTCGACATTCCGCGACAATTACCTCGGTGTGCCGTTTGATCTGTCGCACGTCATGTTCATTACCACCGCCAATGTCCTCGACAGCATACCTGGGCCATTGCGCGACCGCATGGAAGTCATCGACCTGCCCGGTTATGTCGAAGACGAGAAATTCGAGATTGCCCGCCGTTATCTGGTCGGCCGTCAGCTCAAGGCCAATGGTCTTACGGCGGAACAGGCCGAGATCACCGACGACGCGATCCGCGCCATTATCCGCGATTACACCCGCGAGGCCGGCGTGCGCCAGCTCGAGCGCGAAATCGGCGCCGTGTTGCGCTCTGCGGCGATGCGCATTGCCGAGAAAACTGCCGAGCATGTCCGCATCGCGCCCGATATACTGACCGAAATCCTCGGGCCGCCGCGCTTCGAGGGTGAGGTGGCGATGCGCACCAGCGTCCCCGGTGTCGCGACCGGCCTCGCCTGGACGCCGGTCGGCGGCGACATCCTGTTTATCGAAGCAACCCGCACGCCGGGCAGCGGCCGGCTGATCCTGACCGGCCAATTGGGCGAGGTCATGCGCGAGAGCGCGCAGGCGGCACTGAGCCTGGTCAAGGCCAGGGCCTCCTCAATCGGGCTCGATCCGGCGATGTTCGAGAAAAGCGACATCCACGTCCATGTGCCGGCGGGGGCGATCCCCAAGGACGGCCCCAGCGCCGGGGTGGCGATGTACACGGCACTCGTCTCGCTGTTGACCGAGCGCACGGTCCGGAGTGACACCGCGATGACCGGAGAGATCAGCCTGCGCGGTTTGGTGCTGCCGGTGGGTGGGATCAAGGAAAAGGTCGTTGCCGCCGCCCGTGCCGGGCTCGCGACCGTGATCCTGCCGGCGCGCAATCGCAAAGATTACGAGGACATCCCGGAGAGTGCCCGCAACAGCCTGCGCTTCCGGTGGGCCGAGCGCGTCGAAGAAGTCACCGACGCCGCTCTCGAACCCGCCGCCGAACCAGCGGCCCAAGCAGCGGAGTAAAGCGGCCGGGTCGGTAGCGCCCGCCTCCCGCTCTCCTGCCGCAGCTCCAGCAGGTGCATTCGGCCGGGAGGCGGCCACGCCGGCCTGATTGGGTTATTTGCCCGCTGTCTTGGCGGCAGCGGATTTGCTTCCGCCTTTCTTTTTCTGCTTTGGCTTTTTCGCTTCGCGGCTCGATCGCTTCTGCTCCTTGTTCGCCATTGCCAACCTCCCTTTGATCTCGTTCGCGAGCGAATATGCGGCGAAACTGCGCTGGTGCAACACTCGGAATGGCCGCTCAGCCGCGAGCCTTCCAGCGCTTCGCTTCGACGCCGGTGTCGGGGGTGGCGGCGATCGCCGCGAGCCGAGCTTCGAGGCCGGGCGGCGGCCAAGCGGCTCCGGTGGCTTCTTCGTAAGCCCGGCACGCCTGCAGGACAGAAAGATCGGCATAGAGCGGGCCCACGATCTGCAACCCGATCGGCAGACCGTCGGCAAATCCGCAGGGGATCGAGGCGGCGGGATTTTTTGTCAGATTGAATGCAGGGGTGTAGGGCATCCAATTCGGAAAATTGTTCGGATTTGGCCGGCTGTCGTCGCGCGGGTCGGCAAAGGCCGCCGTAATCGGCATGGTCGGGGCCAGCAGCAGATCGTAGCGGTCAAAGAACAGACGCACAGCCTGCCCGAGAGCGGCGCGGCGCGTGACCGCATCGACATAGTCCTCCTGAGTCACATTCTGACCCCGCCGGCACAGCGCCACCAGCCCCGGATCCATGACTGCCGCCTTGTCCGGCGGCATCTCGCGCAGCAGTTTCCAGAATGCGGCGAGCGACAGCGGCTCAAAAATGCCCTTTGGCGGCTCTAGGAACGGATCGGCGGGTTCGACATGTGCGCTGAGGGCCGCGAAGGCCGCGGCAGCGCGCTCGACCGCCGCGCGCACCGCCGCTTCCGGCTCGGCCAGACCCAGGGTCACCGACAATGCGATGCGCTTGCCCTTGAGCGAACCCTCGCGCACGCGCTCGCGATAGGCAATGTCATCCTCCGGCAGACTGTGCCAATCGCGCGAATCCGGCCCCTTGATCGCATCGAGCATCAGCGCCGCGTCTTCAACGGTGCGCGTCATCGGACCGATATGGGCGACATCGCCAAACGCCGAGGGCGGATAGACCGCAACCCGGGCAAAGGTCGGCTTCAAGCCAAAAATGCCGCAGAACGAGGCCGGGATGCGGATCGAGCCGCCGGCATCGGTGCCGACCGCGAGCGGGCAGATGCCGGCCAGCACCGCGGCCGCACTGCCGCCGCTCGAGCCGCCCGGGCCGCGTTCGCGATCCCAAGGGTTGCGGGTGACGCCCGATAGCGGCGAGTCGGTCAAAGGCTTCCAGCCGAATTCGGGCGTGGTTGTCTTGCCGAACAATACCGCACCATGCGCCCGCAATTTCGCGGTGACCGGTGAATCCTCGTTCCAAAGCTGGTTCGGGTCGATCGTGCGCGAGCCGACGAGCCGCGGCCACCCGCGGGTCAAGAGCGTATCCTTGATCGCGACCGGAACACCATCGAGCAAACCCTGCGGCTCGCCCTTGTGCCACCGCGCTTCCGAGGCGCGGGCCTGCGCCATTGCGGCTTCCGGGTCATACAGAACAAAGGCGTTCAGCGCCCCCTCATAGCGCTCGAGCCGCCGCAGGGTCTCGCCCAAAACCTCGACCGGCGACAGCTTGCGGTCGCGATAGAGCGCGAGCAGGCAGCTTGCCGGCAAAAAGGCAGTCTCGTCGGTCATGCGGACGGTCTCTCTCCTGTCGTGGGGACGATGTTGATCAGGGGTTCACCACGCATAAAGCGGTTCAGGTTTTCGGCAACTTCGTCCCACCGCCGCCGGATCATTCCCGATGTCCAGCCGGAATTGTGCGGAGTAACGATCACATTCGGCAGTTCGTGAAACGGGTAGCGCGAGCCGCGGCGGTTGGGCTCGGCGGCGGTCGGGTATTGCCACCACACATCGATTGCCGCGCCACCGATTTTATGGTCATGCAGCGCCGCATAAAGCGCATCCTCGTCGACGATCTGACCGCGCGCGATGTTGATCAGAAACGCCTCCGGTTTCATCAGCGCCAAGCGGCGGGCGTCGATCAGCCCGGTCGTCTCGGGGCCGAGTGCGGTGCATAACGCGACCGTATCGCATTGCGGCAGCATTCGATCGAGGTCGGCGAGGGGATAGAGGCGCTCGACGCTGTCTTCGGCCGGGCGCGGCGTGCGGTTGGCGGCGAGGATATGGCAGCCGAACGGCGCCGCGCGGCGCGCCACCTCGCGGCCGACGCGGCCATAGCCGACGATGCCGAGAGTCGTGCCGCGCACTTCGCCATGTGGGGGACCGCTCTCGACCCAGCTCGTACGCCATGAGCCCCGCTCGCGGAACTCGGCGGAAATCTCGAACAGCTGATGGTGCAGCGCCAGCATCGCCATGATCACGTATTCGGGGATCGCGGTTTCATGGCCAAAGGCGTTGCACACGATGATGCCGGAAGGCAGCGCGGCAAGATCGAACAGATCGACGCCGGTCGCAACCGATTGCACGAGCCGCACCATCGGCGCTGGCGGATAGTCGCCGCGCCAATGATTGCTGACCAGAATGTCGGCCGCGGCGGCAGCCGCCGGCAACCGCGCGCGATCGATCGGATCGTCGAAAACGTCGACCTCCAGCGAAGCGGGCAGTTGCGCCTCGATCCCTCTGAACGTATCGGCGGCGACCCCGCCCAAAAACAGCACCTTCACCAGCCTCCCTCCGCACCTTAGCCCGCGAAAGCGCTACATTAGGCGTACAGATCAGTTGCGAGAAGCATTCGCGTTAGCGGGGCGACACGGAGGATTGAACGCGGTAAGGAATTTCCTTGCATCGATGTGCAACGATGACGGCGAGGGTCGCATGATTACCAGCAAGCTGACAGGCAAGGCGCAGACCACGATTCCAGTGCCAGTACGAACTGCGCTTCGTCTCCGGGAGGGTGATGAACTCGTCTACACGATCAAGGGCGACCACGTCATCCTGACGAAAGCAGACCACAACGCGATTAACGACCCATTCGCGAGTTTCGACGAGTGGGCTTCGGAAGCAGATCGGCAGGCCTATGCCGACCTTTGGACCCTGGGATGTCGTCAAGGTGCCATTTCCCTATACCGATCGTCCGGTTCGTCAACGCCGGCCAGCCTTGGTCCTCGCCGCCGGCAATCTGCAAACCAAACACGGCCTGCTATGGCTGGCGATGATTACCAGCGCAACACATCAGGGTTGGTACGGCGATGTCCTGATTTCGGATCAAGGCGTCGCCGGCTTGCCAGCGCCCTCGATCGTCCGGCCAGCGAAGATCGCGACCATCGACGCGCAGGATGCCGGCAAGCTGGGAAGCTTTGCCGACCAGCGACCGGGAAGCAGTACGCCGGTATCTGCGAGAGCGGCTGAGAGATATCGGTTAAGTCCACAACATCAAGTGCGGCGGGTGGCGAAATCGATGCGCGGGTCGATCAGCATGTAGGTCAAATCGCTGACCAGCTTCAGCGCGAGACCGACCAATGTGTAGACATAAATGGTCCCGAACATGATCGGGTAGTCGCGGTTGATCGCCGCCTCGAACCCCAACAAGCCAAGCCCATCCAGTGAAAAGATGACCTCGATCAGCAGCGAGCCGGTAAACAGAATCCCAACCAGCGCCGCTGGAAATCCGGCGACCACCAACAGCATCGCATTGCGGAACACGTGACCATAGAGCACCCGGCGCTCGCTCAATCCCTTGGCGCGCGCGGTCAGCACGTATTGCTTGTTGATCTCATCCAGGAAACAGTTCTTGGTCAGCATCGTCAAGGTGGCGAAGCCCGAAATGACCAAGGCCGCGATCGGCAAGGTGATGTGCCAGAAATAATCGGCGATGCGCAGCGGCCATGACAGCGAAGCCCAATTGTCGCTGACAAGGCCGCGCAACGGGAAAATCGACAGATAACTGCCGCCGGCGAACAATACGATCAGCAATACCGCGAACAAAAAGCCGGGCACCGCGTAGCCGATGATGATGACGGCGCTGCTCCACACGTCGAACCGGCTGCCGTCGCGCACCGCCTTTTTTATGCCGAGCGGGATCGACACGAGATAGGTGACGAGCGTCGTCCACAGCCCAATCGAGATCGAGACCGGCAATTTCGACTTTATCAGATCGATCACGCGCTGATCGCGGAAAAAGCTCTTGCCGAAATCGAAGGTCAGGTAATGGCGCATCATCAGCGCGAAACGGGTCAGCGGCGGCTTGTCAAAGCCATACTGCTTTTCGAGCTCCTTGATCAGCGCCGGGTCGAGGCCGCGCGCCCCGCGATATCGCGAGTTGACAGCCGCACTGCCGGCCGACGGCATCTTGATTTCGCCGGCGCCGCCGCTGACGCGCTCGGTGGCGCTGACCCCCTCACCCTTGAGCTTTGCGATCATCTGTTCGACCGGCCCGCCAGGTGCCGCCTGCACGATGACAAAATTAACCACCATGATCGCGAACAAGGTCGGGATGATCAGCAATATGCGTCGGGTCGCGTAGGCGATCACGACATTCTCTCTGTTGCTCTGCCCCTCACCCCCTCCCTCTCCCCGCGGGCGGGGAGAAGGAGGGACCCACCGATCCCCGGATCAAGTCCGGGGAGGAGAGCCTGCCCCGGACCTGATCCGGGGGTGAGGGGCGGCGTACGAGTCGCGGGCAATTATGGCCCAGGGAACGCATCACTTCTTTGTCGCTTCGATGGTCTTTTTGGCTTCAACCGATTTCTCGGCGCCGGGATCGACCCACCAGGTATCAAACCCAACCGCGTATTTGGGCGATATCGACGGGTGGCGGAACTTGTCCCAATACGCGATGCGATACGACGCCAAATGGTATTGCGGAATGACATAATAGCCATATTGCAATACCCGATCGAGGGCGCGCGTGTGGGCGACCAAGCTCGGCCGATCGGGCGACTGGATCAGTTCCTCGACCAGCGCGTCGACGACGTTGCTCTTGATGCCGAGGAGGTTGCGGCTGCCCTGCTCATCAGCGGCTTGCGAGCCCCAATATTCGCGCTGCTCGTTGCCCGGCGACAATGATTCGGGAAACAAAACGATCGTCATGTCGTAGTCGAAGGTCTCCATGCGCCGTTCGTATTGCGCGGTGTCAACCGTGCGCACTCGTGCCGTAATCCCCATCCGCTTCAGATTGTCGGCAAAGGGCAGCACGATCCGCTCAAATTGCGGGTTGTCGAGCAGGATCTCGAATTCGAAGGGCTGGCCAGTCTTGGCGTTGACGAGCTTTTCATCCTTGAACGTCCATCCGGCTGCCATCAACAGTTTGAATGCCTTGCGCAACCCATCGCGAATATTGCCGGCGCCGTCGTATTTTGGCGGATCGTATTCGGTCGTGAACACGGCCGCAGGAATCTGACCGCGAAACTTGTCGAGGATCTGCAATTCCTGTCCTTGCGGCACGCCGGTCGCCGCCAGTTCCGAATTGTCGAAATAGCTGCGGGTACGCTGATAGGCGCCATAGAACAGATTCTTGTTGGACCACTCGAAATCGAAGGCATAGGCGAGCGCCTCGCGCACCCGCGGATCCCGAAACAGCGGACGCCGCAGATTGTAGCCAAAGCCCTGCATACCGCTCGGCAAGCCGTTCGGAATCTGTTCTTTTTTTATCAAGCCGTCGCGCAAGGCCGGGGAGTCATA
>JAFAOB010000494.1 GCA_019238055.1 Alphaproteobacteria bacterium | reverse complement strand
CACGCCGGATAAGTAGGCTTCGAATTCCTGATCCGGCACGCAGCGGCCATCGAGAAAGCGCCGCAGCGCATAGGGATCGGCGCCCGGCGGGTTGATGCCTTGATCGCAGAGCATTGCTGATCTTATGCCGGCGCGGCACAGCACGGCAGCTGCCTGTTTATCGTAATCCCCGCAGGGATAGCAGAAGTGGCGGAATTCATCCGACCCGCATGCCGCCATCAAGGCCTGCTGGTTATCGGCGAGTTCATCCGGCAGGGTAGCGATATTCGCCGTAACCTCGGTGTGGCGGTGCGTATGCAGCTGAATGTCCAAGCCGCGGGCGCGAGCCGCTGCGATCTCTTCGGGGGTCATCAGATGAAATTGGCCTTCGCTCCACCACGGTTCGGTGGGAATATTGGCGAGACGGCAGATCTCCCGAAGCTCAGCCTGCCGTGCATCGAGTGAAGGCAGATCCTCGATCAGACGCGTGATCATCGAGGCGGCGCGTTCTCGACTCTCATGGTCGTTCAGATGTATGGCGAGCGGCGGGTGAGCCGACGACGTCCAGGTAAACCCGGATACCGGTGAGCGCTGCATGACGTATTGCAGCGCGACGTTCAGCACCGGCGATCGGTGGACCACGTACCAGGTCGTTACATAGACGGTCGCCGGCAATTGCAGCTCTTCGAGGATCGGCAACATATGGGTGTAGGTCGACCTCCAACCGTCGTCGATCGTGATGACCGTCGCATAATCGGGCAGGCTGCCCGCGGCGAGAGCGTCGATCGCCTCGTCGAGCGGAAGCACTCGATACCGGCTGTTCCTGAGCCATGTCATCCGGCGCCGGAATTGCTCGGGGTCGATAAAAAGCCGATTGCCGAACTGAAACCCGGGCGTGATCCACAGGCCATGATAGGCGAGTACGCGCAAATGACGCGCCGATCTGCGCCGCGCCAGCGCGAAGCCACCGCTCATCTTGGCGATTTCCAGAACGGCTCGCTTCAGTGGCGCCTTGGCCAAAGCAAAGAGGCGCCCGCTCATACGGCCCTTCCGGTACCGCGGCGGGGCAAGATTTCGCGCAGACGTCGCAGGTACAACATGCGATCCCCTGGATAGAGCATATCGTTGCGGACCCGCGGATCGAGGCTGAGCCAGGCGGCTTCGAGCAGCGAATGGAGCTTCCGCATCGCCGCCACTTGCGGGTCTCGCCACAGCGAGACGAGATAACCGATTTCGAACGGGATTGTATTGCGGCACACGACCCCGATGCGGCCCTCCACGATCCGATCCGGAACCTGGCCGAAGAACGCATCGGCAAGCAGCCGCGGAAAGTCAACGCCGGCAAAAAGCGCCAGATGCAGCGAGCCCCAAAAACGCAAATTCATTTCCATCAGATAGAACGCGTCCTGCGCCTGATCCCACCGGTACTCGACCATCGCAACGCCTTGCCAATTGAGTGCCTCAAGCTTGGCTTCGGCATCGCGCATCATTGCATCATGCCACCAGGAGACGCGCAGCGACGAGGCACCGCCGGTATGCGGCATTTCATGCAGCCGCAAATGCATCATGCGAGCAACCACGCGGCCATTCCATCGCAACAGAAAGACCCCGGCACCGCGGCCTGGGACGAAGCCCTGCACGAGCGTGCGCCGGTATTGCGACCTCAACTGTTCGAGTGCTGCTTCGGCTGCGGCGGGATCGGCGAGTTTGATCACCTCGCTTGGCGCCGCTTTGCGGGCTTCGCTGCTATCGAGCTTGATGAAAATGGGCGCGCCTAAGGCCGCGAGGTCGTCCTGAGCTGGAAGGCCGCGATCGAAATCGACGAGCAGGGAGGGGGGGAGGTGCGCCTGCCGGGTTTCATCGCCACCCAAAAGCCTTTCGAAGAGCGCGTATTTCGATCTGGTGGCGGTGATTACGTCGCGATCGGTCGCGGTCGTAAAGAGATCGCGATAGTCCTCGAATACTGGCGATGCGCCGACATCAAAGCCGCCGGGCGAGATCATCGCGATCGAATTGCGGGCGATATAGTCGCGAAACCAAGCATCGAACTCACCAGAGGCGATCGGCGGATGGACGACGCCGCGCTCGGCAAAGCGCGATTTAAGACCGAGCGCGTCGTCATTGGCTGCCGCAGCATGGACACGATACCCGGCAGCACCGAGCGAGCGAATGACCCCGATCGCAGCGGTCGAGTGCGCCGATGGAACCAAAATTGAATGCGCGCGGTGGTCGAATGGGGCGCTCGTGCTGGCCGCGTTCGCCATTGTGCTCAAGGCGCCACCGATGGAGGACAAACCTCGGATCGGTTTAGCGATCTGCGCTTGCGAGCCTCGGCCATTGGCTCGCCCTCACCCGGCATTTCGGTCAAGCGCGGATGCCGCCGCCGATACAAATCGGCAACGCGGCATACAGCATCGTCGATCAGATCGAGACATTGACACCAGGGCTCGTCCGCCAAGCCAAACGGGTCGAAGATCCAGGGTCGGCGGGGTTGCGACCAAAAGCCCAACAGGGTCAATTGGCCGGCGAATGTGGGATACATCTTCTGCACCGCCGTCAGCTGGGGCGGCTCCATGCAAATCACGAGGTCGCCGGCGCCGATCGCCAGTTCCTGCAACCCTTTCGTCCTATGCGCCTCGAGCGACAGCCCGCGCGCTGCAGCATGACGGCGAGCGTCGCCATTGGCAGGATAACCGCTTTTCGCCTGCAATCCGCCCGATTGCGCGGGGACGCCAAGTGCCCTCGCCTTCGCCGCTGCATAGGCGCTGCGGCAGATATTGCCCCGGCAGATGAACACGAGCCGCTCGACGCGATGCCACTCAACCCGGTGAAATCGGCGCCACCACGGCATTCGCGTTTGCATACAGGCGAACACATGACAACAAAAAAACCGGCGACCGCCGTACCGATCGGCTATCCGCCTCATCGACGACCAGAGTGCTCGATCTACAGGGATACTGCACCCGCCCCGACGTTGCTGCCGCTGCGCGAGATCGCTTCGAGATCATGGGCGACCATCAACTTCTCCCAATAATAAGCCTCGGGGAAGGGTTTGTCAGATTTAAGATTATACCAATGGTCTATTTTTACGAAATCGCAGGACCGATTGAATTCTTCGATCGCCAGAAGTTCACCAGCCCAGCGATGATTTGATATGAAGTCAATATCGTCAAAATAAATCGGGGTCTGTCGTAACATTTTCCGCTCGCGACTGTCGAAAATCTGCAAGGCGTCACGGGTAGAAGAATAGAGATCAAGATCAAAAGAGACAAATCCGAGCGGCAAAAAATCCGACTCCTTGAGAAATGCGGGGACGGTCTGCCGGACATCGCCAATCACCAATCGGGTGCTGGCCGGGTCAATCCGACCTCGCAGATCGTCGGCTAGCGGGTAAGCGCCGGTCTGCCAATGATCGGGGTGGTCTCGATAATCGCCGATAAAGGCCGGCAGGCCACTACCCGTATCAAAGCCAACCACTTTGATCACGATCCCGGTGAACTGCTCGATCCGGCGGGCGTACTGCTCCATCGCGAGGAGGCCGCCGCCGGAGGCGACCCCGAATTCGACTGCAGTGATGCCGGATATTCCCTGCCTCTTGGCGAGAAGGGCTCCCTCCAGCATGCCATAGAGGTAAGCCGGGTAGGGATCGACACCCCAGCGGGCGCGGACCGCGGGATTGCTCAAAAACTGCTTGACGATAAGACGCGTCAGGAGCCGGAAAGGAGGTTCGCGGCCGATCCTTGCGATCATCTGCCGCGCTTCCCGGCTCGTCATCCCGGCATCGCTCGAGCGGTGAGCAAGAGATGAGCTGATGCAGTCATGTTGCGGCGCTTGTGACCGGGTGGTGCGGCACCTGTCAAGGCTTGCGGCTGTCACACTCCTCTTTGCGCTCGGCACCCGCGGGGCCCGACGCGGCGCGGGTGGAAGCGCGATCAGCTCGCGATCAGACTTTTGTGGCGACCCGTTGTCATGGCGATGCCGGTGCCGAGGTTTTGGCGGTGATCGCGTCGATTTCGCTAATCCTTACAAGCGGAGGGTTGCAGAAAAGTTACGCAAAGGACAAACCACGGTTCGTCGCCTACCGCCATGACTGAAATCGACCCTCATCACGTCAAAACCATGGCGCTCGGCGCGTGAGCGGGGCAGAGTTAGGAAAGCGCTAAAGCAAACTCGGGAGGACTGCCCCATGCCCCAATCCGCAATCCCGCCCGGCCGTCATGCGCCGGTTCGCCCCGACTGGCTCGCCAAGCGGCAGGAGGAGGCGATCGAGGCGCAATTGCCGATCGTCGACCCCCACCATCACATGTGGGACCGGCCCGGGAACCGCTATTTGTTCGAGGATCTGCTGGCCGATGTCGGCACTGGCCACAACATCGTCGCGACTTGCTTTGAGGAATGTCGCGAGATGTACCGCGCCGACGGCCCGCAGGAGCTGCGATCGCTTGGCGAGACCGAATTCGTCAATGGCATCGCAGCGATGAGCGCCTCCGGCAAATACGGCAAGACGCGGTGCATCGCCGGGATTATCGGCAATGTCGATCTGCGGATCGGCAGCCGCGCCAAGGGCATTCTCGAACAGCATGTCACGATCTCGGGCGGGCGCTTCAAAGGGATCCGCAACGGCGCCACTTGGCACGCTGATCCGAGCCTCGAAATCTACTGCTCGGGGGCGCCGCAAGGGCTCTACCGCGACCGCAACTTTCGCGAGGGATTTGCCGGGCTTGCGGCGCTCGGCCTCAGCTTCGACGCCTGGGTGTTCCAGACCCAGCTCGACGATGTAACCGACCTCGCTCGCGCTTTTCCGCAGGCGACCATCGTGCTGAACCATGTCGGCGGGCCGCTTGCGATCGGCCCTTATGCCGGCAAGCGCGACGAGGCTTTTGCCGCCTGGAAGAAGTCGATCGACGACGTCGCCAGCGCCTCGCCCAACACCTATGTCAAGCTTGGCGGGCTCGGTATGAAGCTGTCGGGCTTTACCTACTTCGAAAACGAGCTGCCGCCCTCCTCGCAGGATCTGGAGCAGGCTTGGCGGCCTTACATCGAGACCTGCATCGCGGCTTTCGGCCCCGAGCGCTCGATGTTTGAGAGCAATTTCCCGGTCGACAAGGGCATGTGCAGCTATCCGATCATGTGGAACGCATTCAAGCGCATCGCCGCCGGCTGCTCGGCCAGCGAGAAGACCGCCCTCTTCAGCGGCGCCGCCAGCAAGGCCTACTGGCTTGGTTTGTGAGACGAGAAACCGGGCTGTTACCAGATCGAAATCAGCCGTGAGCCTTCCCTCCTATGACAAACATGCCCTGGCCGGACTGTGTCGACGAAACGGGATTCGCCGCTTGTCGCTATTCGGCTCGGTGTTGAAAGGTGCCGACCGTCCAGACAGCGACATCGACCTTCTGGTGGAATTCGAGCCGAATAACGTGCCTGGTCTGCTCGGCATGGCGGCGATCGAGGCTGAGCTGTCCGATCTTCTGGGTGGGCGCCGGGTTGACTTGCGGACGCCGCAGGAGCTCAGCCGCTACTTTCGTGATGAAGTTGTGCGCGCTGCCGAGGTTCAGTTTGCCGCCTGAGGATCGGGCTCGGCTGCTTCACATGATCGAGGCTGCTGAGGCCGCATGCGGCTTTACCTCCGGTCGCGTGCGAAACGATCTCGATTCCGATCGCATGCTGGCATTCGCGCTCGTGCGAGCGATCGAGATCGTCGGCGAGGCAGCGGGCAGGGTAAGCGTGCCAACCCGCGAAGCGGCTGCTGACATTCCGTGGGGGTTGATCGTTTCGATGCGCAACCGGCTGATCCACGCTTATTTTGAGATTGATCACGAGGTAGTCTGGAAAACTGCGACCGAGGAACTGCCGCAGCTGTTGCCGCGGCTGCGCGCTTTGGTCCGAAACGCTGGAGGAGACGGCTGATGCCATTGCCGAGAACCGAGGTGGACGCCACCACCCCAAAATATCTGCGCGACAAATATGCGATCGTCGGGGTGGGCGAGACGACTTATACCCGCGGTTCGGGCCGCACGACGCGCGCGCTCGGGACCTGGGCGGTCCGCAACGCGATCCTCGATGCCGGGCTCAAGGCCTCCGACATCGACGGCATGCTTGACTATTCCGGCGGCGACTCGACTTCGGCGACGTTTATCGCCGGTGATCTCGGCATCCGCGTCAATTATTTCATGGACGTGGTCGGCGGCGGATCGTCGACCGAGGCCTTGGTCGGGATCGCGATCGGTCTGATCGAGGCCGGCTGCTGCAAGACCGTTGCGATCTTCCGCTCGATGAACGGCTATTCGCAGGTGCGCATCGGCGGCACCGGTGCGCGCTCGGCGGCGCCGGTCATGGGCGACATGCTGCACAACCGCACCTATGGCTGGCAGAGCGCCGGGCAAAACTTCGCCCCGACCTTTATGCGCCACATGTACGATTATGGTACCCGACCCGAACAGGTCGCGATGGTCAAAGTCGCGCACAGCCACCACGCTTCCAACAATTCCAAGGCCTATTACAAGAGGCGCTATACGATCGATGACGTGCTCTCCAGCCGCTTTATCTGCAAGCCACTGCATCTGCTCGATTGCTGCGTCGAGACTGACAATGCGACGGCAATCATCGTCACCTCGGCCGAGCGCGCCCGCGACATGAAGCAGCCCTTGGTGCTGATCCGCGGCGTCGTCGGGCGCTGCAGCAAGCCGCGGCTCGACATGCATTACCAGCACGGGCCGATTTCGACCGTCGCCGGTTATTACGCCAAGAACATCCTGTGGCCCAACTCCGGGGTCGGGCCGGAGGACATCGACGTCACCGGCTCCTACGATGCCTTCACCTTTACGACCATGCTGCAGCTCGAGGATTACGGCTTCTGTAAAAAGGGCGAGGGTGGCGAATACGTGTCGAGTGGGGCGATTCAGCTGGGCGGGCGGCGGCCAAACAACACCAGCGGCGGGCATCTGTGCGAGGGTTACACGCATGGGATGAACATGGTCATCGAAAACGTCCGTCAGCTGCGCCACGACGCCGACGATTCCTGCCCGATCGGCCCCGACGGCAAACGCCGCCACACCTTCGACTACAGCGAGGGTGGCTGCCGCCAAGTGCGCGATGTCGAGGTCAGCGCCAATCTCGGCTGGGCAAATCCGGCAACGGCGTCCTCGATGGTGATGCGGCGCGGTTGGTAGCCACTCATTTTCGGCGCGCCGGCGAAAAGCGGGTTCCAGAGCAAGCGCTGCGGCGTTTCACTGGATTCCCGCTTTCGCGGGGGCGATGCCAAAGGAGCCAATAAAGGGGACGTAAAATGCCAGTTCGCGGTGAATATTTGGGCATGGCCCTAACGATCGATGATCTTGACGTCGAAAACCTCGAATATTTTCGCCATTGTGCGGAACACGATTTTCACCTGCAGGCCTGCGCGCAATGCGGCCGATTGCGTTATCCGCCGACGACCGCGTGCCCGTGGTGTATGAGCCTTGAGTCGACCTGGAAGCCAGTCGAAGGCAAGGGGACGGTGCATTCCTACAGCGAAGTGCACCATGCCATCCAACCTGCGTTTCGCGGCAAGACGCCATATCTGATCCTGCTTGTCGATCTCGACACGCAAAAAGGTGAACCGACCCCGGATGAGGCATTGCGCGTCGCCGGCAACCTGACCACCGCCGACGGTCAGCTGGCACCCGCCGAGATGGTACGCCGGGTTGGTATCGGCACGCGGGTACGCATGGTGTTCAGCGATGCCGGCCCGGGTCTCGCACTGCCGCAATGGACGATCGACGAAACTGCGACCCAGCCGGAGCGGCCCTGGCGCTATCCGCAGGAGTAATGACCTGCCTTCGGCGATAGCGGCCAAAACGTCTGCGGCGGATCCGCGCCTTTCTTTGCCGCCGCCTCGGCTGTTTGTCGCATCTCATTGATTTGCTCGGGCTTAGCGGGGCAACTCGGCTCTGGCGTGGCGACGTGTTTGCGGAGCGTAGACCATCCCAGACCGGGGCAGAGATGCAACCCCCATGGGATTCCGTCCATAAGTCCAGCGTCTTTTTGTCGAACTCATAGGGATCGCAACAGCACGCCCTTGCGGATTGGCTGCGGCACGGGTTATATGACGAACAGCCTAAGGCTCCGTATTTCCGGCACGTAGGAACGCGAAACGGAACAGCACCGGCCCGGCAGGGCCTTTGATCCCCGGTAGCTCAGTTGGTAGAGCAAGCGGCTGTTAACCGCTGGGTCGCTGGTTCGAGTCCGGCCCGGGGAGCCATTCTACTCAAGGGGGCGTCGTGCTCTGGCGCGGCAACTGCGTCTCGACCCCAGACGCGATCGCCGCTACGGGGCGCGCTCACACCCTGGCGGCTGTCCAGGTCGGGCTCGAGACCGGTCAGCTCTCCGATTTGGTTGGCGCTCGACCGACAACGCCGCAGCATTCCGGTCATATCGACAACGGACTCGGCATTATTCAATCATTCGCCGGATCCAGTTCGGCGGGCGAGCTATCGTTGTGCTACAGCGGCCCGGCGTCGCTGGACGATGCGAAAGAATGCGCTATTCGGCGGCGCGCCGCGGGACCGCATCGACAAAATGCAGCATGACCTCGCGGGCAAAGCGGCGCAGGCTGGTACGGCCTCGGACACCGCCGCCCGAGCCGCCGCCATTGATCAGCACATAGCCGGCGCCGGCCGTGCGCAATTGTTCGAGTCGCCCGCCAATATGGTCGGGGCTGCCGTACATCGCACTCGCTTCGTTGACCGCTCGCGGGTCGCCGGTGGCGCGATCGGGCCCGCCATGGACGGTGCCATCCGGTGTCGTCGCAAGTTTTAACTGCCGCAGCCGGTTGGCGAGCCGGCGCTCCATCGCCGCTTCCCGCTCCGCCGCGGTATCGCAGACAAAAGAGGCCCGCGTCACCGCGACCGACATCGGATCGAATTGATGGCCTTGCGCCTCGATCTCGGATTTGTAGATCGCAATGCTGTTCGCAACGTCGTCGGGTGACGCGTATTGCCCAAGCAGCAGATTATAACCTTGCGCGGCGACACGGCGGATTGAACGCTCGCTGCCGGCTCCCATCCAGATCGGGGGATGGGGTTTTTGCGCCGCCGGCGGCTCGACCACGATATCGGCGAATTGCCAATATTTTCCACAATGGGAAAACGGCTCGTCGACGGTCCACGCCTTGACGATCACCTCGAGCGCTTCGTCAAAGCGCGCATCGGCTTCTCCCATCGGAATGCAAAAACCGGCGAACTCGTTGTAGCGATAGCCTTTACCGATGCCGAAATCGAGCCGGCCGCCCGACAACAGGTCGAGGGTCGCCGCCTGCTCGGCCAGCAATACCGGGTTATGCCAGGGCAACACCATGACGGCCGTGCCCAGGCGCAGCCGGCGGGTGCGGGCGCCGAGCCAAGTCAGGAGGTTGATTGTCGCTGAGACTTGGCCATAGCCGGTAAAATGGTGCTCGACGACAAAGGTGCTGTGAAAGCCGAGCGCCTCGGCTTCGATATTGTAATCGATAAAATCGCGGTAGCCCTCCGCACTATCAAATTCGGGGCCACCCCGTCGTGCCGCCGCACTACCGAACAGGCCAAACTGCATTCTTCCCACCTTGCTTTGCCGCGCCCATTCACCTTCGGACCTTACGGCACGCCTCGCTATATTCATAATGCCGTTTGCCGATCACCGGCATAATGACACAGCATAAACCCTGACATGTCGGACATTGTCATTCGGAGGGTGGGCTAAAGTGAAGAGGCTGGGCAAGACATCCCTCCGAGCCCGTCATTCGTCACCTCCGCGGGAGCGTGGGCCCGGGGCAAGCGGCTTGCCAGCCGATGCTCACCCAGCCTCTGCGCTCAGCCCATTCTACGCTGTTGCGCGCGGCTCAGTCGTCGGGCAATCGGCCGGTCGTTGGTATTGCCTATAGGCTTGACCCGCAGCAGAAAGCCTAAAACCAGCACATTATCGATGGCCGCCTGGACCCTGAGGCGGGTCATGATTGCACCGGCAGGCACCGATTGCGGCGGCCATCGCAGCGGCGAGCTATCGCTGTTGATCAGTGAGCTCGCGCGGGTCGGGCCAGTCCGGCATATTGTGCACGAATTGCGTGGGCCGTTCGACCGCGGCGGCCATGATGTACATCTCGCCTTGGGTGGCGAAGTCGTTTGTAAAGATACGATTGATACGAGCCGCTTCACACATGCCAACAGCAAGATTAAAGATCGCGGCCCAACTCGCTTCCATGGTCGTCCGTCCCAGATTGGTTCGCGAGTAATTTGAGCAAAACTGAGGCGATTAACCCACAAATTTTGTGCTTAACGAGCAAAGTTTTATAGCGCCTGGAAAAAACAGCAGGCATCGGACCGTCCCGAGCGAGTTTCGGCGGGCAATCCCCTGATTCTCAGGCGTTCGGGCTCTCCACAGTGAGATCGCGCGGCGATAGATGCAATCCGGCAAAACGATGAGATATGGGCTAGCTGGAGCGGCGTCGCCGAGTGGCACCCGCCAACGCATGTCGGCCTTCGCCACCTAAAGCCTAATCTTCGAGAACGGGGTCATAATGCAACCAAATTTTTGCAGGGTGTAGGACGGGCATGTCACAATATATACATAATATATGATTTCGCTCCTTGGACGTTTTTCTGACAGAGGTCGTATTAGGTGCGGGAATTGGGAGTGGGTTCTCACTCCCAGAGACAAAGGAGTTGAGAAATGGCGAACATCAATTGGAATGGGGGGCAGCTGATTACGCTGAACCCCAGTGACACAGCAACCTGCGCCGGCGGGCTCAACCCCGGGCAGATTTATGCGATCTTTTTATACAACTCTGCCAACAACGACAAAAATGCGCCGGTCAATGTCGTGTGGAGCAACTCGCAACCGCCGGTATTGGTAACGGTGCCGGGCACCACGGCCAAGCAGGGTCTCGCCGCACTTTGTTTCGTATCGGGTGACGACACCAATACCGTCAGCATCTCGCTCGGCCAGAGTTCCTCGGGCACCCAGGTGCAGGCCTTTCTCGGCAGCGTGAAGATGCCGGTCGATACCTCCGGTATCAGGAATATATCGATGCCGCTCGATGGCCAGAACCACGCTTTTCAGGCCTTCACACGGTTCTATTCCGTGCCGCAGAGCCATTGGTACTCAGGGCAAATCCAGAGCAACATCAATCAGTTCATTTCGGTGCAGTTCACGGAAGCCCGCGCCATCGTGAATATCGTCAATCAGTTGGTTGACCCAAGTAATGTTGTTAAATATGCCGGGCCGAGCAGCCAACCTGCTGTTAAGATCAATTCGGTACAGAGCCAGACGCTGACCTGGAACTTCCAAGGGAATGGCACCCAGTTTGTCTGGATGAATGCCGATAGTGTGCAAAATTCCCAAACCGCAACAATCTCCGTGCAATCGCTGGCAATGGTCTACGACGCCTACAACAGAGGTGTGCTTGCAGATTTGGGGATGAAGACGAAATCGTCACCCTAAAGCTCGGCACGCGAAGCGCCCTTATGTGAACGCTTCGGGTGCTTGCCATCGGGCGGCGGACGGGTGCAGTGTCTTTACGGAGCGCTGCGCCCAGCCGCCGTCCAGCTCGTCACGACCGTGGTAGAGGGTGAGGCGATCGTCGAGTCACGCCGGGCGTTTCCAGCCGAGCCAGTCGCAGATCGCGTCTCCCATGACCAGTTCCTTGTCGCGGCCCTGCAGCCACGGCAATTCCTCGGTAAACATCGTTACGCATTGCCGGTATGAGCACGGCATCCGGGTGATGTCGGTGCCCCAGAAGCAGCGCTGCGGGCCAAAGGCGTCAAAGATCTGGCGAATGTATTTGTGGATGTTGCGGTAGGGATAGGGTTCGCTCGAATAGCTCGGAGCGCCAGACAATTTGACTGCGACATTCGGATATTTGGCGAGTGCCAGCATCTCGCCGAGATTGGCAAAGGCGGCATCGTCCTTTCCCGATCCCCCGCTTCCGCCACGGCCGTGATGGTCGATGTGCAGTTTGAGACCCGGATGGCGCTCGGCAATGCGGCTGAGATCGGCCATATGCCCACCCGCCATCAGACCGACGGGAAGCTTTTCGCGCCCGCACGCGGCCCAGAACCAGTCGAGCGAGCCATCCGACCACCAGCTCGCCTGATGCGGCTGGTTGAAGGTGAAGCGGAAGCCGAGCATGCCCGGGCGCTGCTGCCAGTTGCGGACAATCTCCTCGCGGTTGGGAGCTTGCAGGTCGAAATTGCCGAGAATGCAGAATTTGTCCGGATGGGCTTTGACCGCCTCGACCGCCTGGACATTGGGCGCCTCGCCGAGTGTGCTGGGCGGATGGATCACCGCGGCGTCGACCCCGGCCTCGGCCATCTCCTTGAGCGCGTCGTCCACATTATAGGTCGGGATCTGGCGGTGTTGCGGCGACATCCGCGCGTTTTCCCAAAGATGAATCTGCGAGTCGACGATTTGCATCGGAATGCTCCTCTGCTGCGGTTGGGTGTTCTTCTCTCGTTTTGCGGATCAGCGGACAATTGGCAGCGGCGCCCGATCAAACAGCGCCAACAGGCTGTCCGAAGTTTGGTCGGTCATTGGTTCCTTCCGGATCGATCTTGGCCAGCCGACAAAACGGCGGGCGTTTTGTCGGTCTGGGGTGCAGATTTATGGCTAACCTCTCGCGGCGGATGAGGCGAGAGGATTTGGCGCCGGGCGCCGCCACCTCTTTTTGACGCGCCGCGAGATCGCGAAAAGAGGGCCGGCTCGACAGTGGCCAGCGGCATCGGGACAGCATTTGTTGGCTCGGGGATTTGCGGGCGCAGTTTGCCCGTCGCTTCGATGTCGCCGAGCACATCGGTGACGACTTCGGCAACCGCTTGCCGTGCGGCCGACGGGGCGCGGCTCTCGGCAGCGCCGAGCGCCAAGATGCGGAACACCCCCGATTCCGTAATGCGGTGCGCTTGCGCGAGGCCGCGCGCACATTCGCGATAGACCGAAGAGTGCGGCAGGATCGACGCCCCGACACCCTGCTGCACCATCAGCCGGATGGTCTCGTGATCGTCGAGCTCGGTATCGACCCGCAATGCGATCCCGCGGCCGGCCAGCAATACTTCGAGTGAAGTGCGCATCCCATCGCCAAGGATCAGCGGGGTATGATTCAATTCCTCGACGGTGACAAAGCTTAGCGGCCGCGCGCCGGGGCGGGTCACCAGCACCATTTCCTCTTCCGCCAATCGGGTCAAGGCGATCAGCCGGCTCCGAGAAATCATCGCCATCAGAGCCAAATCGACAAGACCCGCGACGATGAATTCTTCGAGCCGCGACGTGCCGGCATGTATTACCTTCAGTTCGATCAGCGGATAATGCTCGCGCATGCGCGCAAACAGTTCGGGCACCACGACCGGGCACAGCGGAGGCGTCACCCCCAGGATGATCTTACCGCTCGGATGGGCCTTGTGGGCGCGGATCTCGTCGCCGGCGCGCTCGACATCGCGCAGGATGCGCTGAGCGCTGTCGAGCAGTTTCTCCCCGGCTTCGGTCAGCCGCACGCCGCGATTGGCGCGGGTAAACAGCGCGGCGTCGAGCTCGTCCTCGAGCCGCTGGACATGCCGGGTCAAGGCCGGCTGGGCAATCTGCAGATGAGCAGCAGCACGGGTGATGCTGCCGAGCTCAGCGATGCGGACGAAGTAAAATAGGCTGCGCAATTCCATGGCGGCGGCAATTTCGCCCATTCGGGGGCGGCAACGTCAATCGGAATTGTCCTGCCGCAACAGGCCATTCCCGTCCCTGCGAGCACGATGGTGCGTCAGTCCAGATCGCGGCGCCGGCAGAGGAGACCGGAACACTGGAGGCGATGGCGGATCAGGTTAGCCGCGCCGTCGCGGTTTCACGTTTGTTTGAAGAAACGGGCGGCGTTGTCCCAGAACAGCTTTTTCTTGGTCTCGCCCTTCAGGCTTTGCCAAGCGATGATGTTGTCAACCGAATTCGGAAACTGGCATTCCGAATGCGGGTAGTCCGAAGCGTACATCAGCACATCGTCGCCGAGATAACCGGTGACCGTATTGAACATGTCCTCGCCTTCCTGGCGCTCGATGCTGCAGAAGAAGCGGCCGCTCGTCATGTATTCGCTGGGTTTGTGCTTCAGCGGTGCGGTGCCGCCGACATAGACCGCCTGCTCGTCCATGCGCCGGGCCCAGAACGGCAGCCAGCCAAAGCCGCACTCCAGCACCCCCATCCGCAGCCTCGGATAGCGGTCCATGATACCGCCGCCGACAAACGACGCGACAAACCGCATCGCGCCCCAAGGATGCGAGGCCATGCGGCCGACAAAGATGTTGTCCCAAACGTCGCGATACGCCGGATAATAGGGTGGGTTCCAGGTCGAACTGTGGTGCGCGATTGGCAGGTCGTGCTCTTGCGCCGCCCGCCAGATCGGGTCGAGATCGGGGTGATCGGGTGGAATGTCAAAGGGCATCAATGGCTTGACCGCCACCGCCCAGTTCGAATTCCCCCACTCGCGGATCTCGCGCACCGCCGCCTCGACATCGCGGGTCGAGGCGACGATCAAGCTCTTCAACCGATTCGGGAACTGACCGCAGAAATCCGCCATGTGGCGGTGATAGGCGCGTATCAACCCGACTTCGAATGCCGGGTCGTCGAGCCCGACAAGGCTCATAAACGAGCCGGGGATCAGGAAATGGATGTCGGTCCCCTCGTCATCCATGTCCTTGACGCGGTTCTCGGCCTGATCGTCTTGCACGCCCGGCCTCGGCTGTTTGCCGCCCCGCCATTGCCCACCGCGGCCGGAGAAATCCGTGCGCGGCTCCGCCTCGCCCAGCACCCGCCGGTAGAATTTTCTGCCAAAACTGTAGTGGTGGCGGCCGTCACCGCTGTCCCGGCGATACTCTGCCAATTCGGCGAGCCGCGGTCGAAACCCGGGATCGACATAGCGCTCGAGCACCTCGGCAGCCGGGCTGACATGGGTGTCGGCATCGAAAACGCGGTATCCGTTCTTCATCCCGTGTACCTCCCTAATTGAAGGCGGTTCGCGCCCGCTTTATGGGCCGTGCCGTTTTGTGATGCCCGCAGCTCGCAGCCTCCAGCAGCGGCCGATGCTGCGCCAGCCGCTGTCATCCCGCTCTCGCGGGATGACGAAGGTAGACCCTCGCGGTCGGCCCGGTCAGGGTCCTCAGGCCTGCTTGAAGAAGCGAGCCGCGTTGTCCCACAGCAGCTTTTTCTTGGTCTCGCCTTTCAAGCTTTGCCAAGCGATGATGTTGTCGACCGAGTTCGGGAACTGGCATTCCGAGTGCGGGTAGTCGGAGGCGTACATCAACACGTCATCGCCAAGGAATTGGGTGACGTAGTTGAACATGTCTTCGCCTTCGTGATGCTCGATGCTGCAAAAGAAGCGGCCACTTTTCATGTAGTCGCTTGGCTTCTGCTTCAGATCAGCGGTGCCGCCGACATAGACCGCCTGCTCGTCGAGACGCTTGGCCCAAAACGGCAGCCAGCCAAACCCGCCCTCGAGCACGCCCATGCGCAACGTTGGGAACCGGTCGAACAACCCGCCGCCGATGAACGAGGCGACAAACCGCATTGCGCCCCAGGGGTGAGCGGCGGCG